>NZ_SLUN01000012.1 GCF_004340685.1 Hydrogenispora ethanolica
CCAAAAACAGATGGAATTCCAAGCTAGCGATTATTTCAAGGAGAAATCCAAAGAACGTTATAAGATCGAGGCTAAAAACAGTGAATTAAAACATCGGCATGGTTATGATGTCGCGTCATCGTCAGGCTTAGTCGGCATGGAGATGCAAGGAGCCGCGACAATATTCGCGGTGAATATGAAGAGAATTATTAAGTTGTTGGACCAAAACTAAGGGTCTGCCATAAAATTTACTGTTATTACCAAGTCTAAAGTTTTATTTGACTTCTCAAAATCCATTTTTAAAGTAAAACCCGACTTAGAAGTTTCTAAATCGGGTTTTTGTGTTTAGCATTTTGTGGGCGTGCACTGAAAATTTAAACCTTTTTCAGCGGCCTCTTTAATTCCCGGTCTTTGGCTTCCACATGTATCATCATCCAGCTAACTACCGATATCGAATTCTTACTTTATAGAGGCGGCAATCTTTTTTAACTCTTCCACCGGAACCGCGCCAATAATCGCATAGTTCACTTGGTTGCTGAAAAACTGATATACATACACAGTCTGGCCAGCTCTGATGAATTCTTCAAACGAAAACCGTTGGCGATCGGAGAGCTTTTCCCGCTCAAAGATGGAAATTCGTTGACGGTTGGAGTTTTCATACAGCAGATGGACGACGGTGGCCTGAGATAGTTCCTCGATCGATGCCCGCAAAAATTGATAACCCTCCGGAACATAAGCCGGCTGGCCAATGGGGAAATTTACTCCCATTTGCACCCGGGGAATGCTAATGGCTTGCCAAAACTTCGTTTCATTCTCATACCATTTTACATTTTCCGGAAAGAAACTTTCCAGGTTGAACGATGCCGGCAGTTTTTTAAACTGTTGGAAGCGGAGGGATTGGATTAAAATCCCCCGGCGGTTCAGATCGAAACCGATGGGAAAATTATATTCCTTGTCAATGTAAATTCGGAAAGAATTTTTGTCGCTAACCCCGCTTAAACTGAAAACCGGACGGCCGGTAAGAACGGTTTCACCATCGAATTGAGTGACTTTATCAAGCCAATTCTTCCATTCCGGCAGCGGTTTTTTATTTTTCCCGCTTTGGTGATCCAACTTGAGACCCACATTTAAATTCGGAATGAAAAAAAGAAAGCGATTGTCATTTTCCAAGGTAACCTCGCCGCGTTGCCAAAAAGGACTCTCCATCCTTCGCAACAAGGAACGCTCCTTTACCCAGACTTGGCTGGCGCTCTCTTGCCGCCTGCCAAACCGGAAACTGGTCTCCGTATATTGCACCGTATAGTTTCCTTTGTTAAGGGTCTCCAGGACCCGTTCTTTAATTTGAGCCAAATTGAGCTCTCCATAAACCGGCGCAGCAGTCGGGAGAACCAGCAACAAAACCAGGACCCAAATCATCTTCCGCCATGCTTTGAACACTGCCACTCACCCTCCGTTTTCCACTCAAGAACCTGCTTCATAATAAATTGTTAAATATTCTTCGATCATCTCGGCATCCGGTCCGCTGGGAATAGACCGATTAAATTGTTGCCAATAGGTAGAAACCGTCATCACTACCACCACAATAACTGCGGCAACCGCCAGTTTGTAGCGGAGGAAAGGCAAAGCCGGTTGCGTTTTGGCGAGAGCCAAATCCACCTCGGGATAGGCCCCTCGAAGAAAATTTCGCAGCTGATGGAGATCCGCTACTTTCTGGCGACAATCCTGGCAATGCTGTAAATGGCGTTCTACGATTCGAGCTTGCCAATTTGACAGTTCGCCATCGCCAAAACTTTGCAGTTTCAAATCATTTGGACAACGCACTGCCGTTCACTCCTTTTTCTCATTCATCAAAAGCGGGCCGAGGATCTTCCGCAACTCTTGGCGGGCATAAAACAAACGTGACTTCACGGTCCCCAACCCGGTTTTGGTAATCGCGGCAATCTCCTGGTATTTAAAACTATAAATATCGTGCAAAATGACGATTGTACGGTGTTCCGCCGAGAGCTGGTTCAGCGCGCCGTGAATCGTGGCATGCAGCTCAGTCTGCTCATAGCTTTCTTCCGGTATCTGCCGGTGATCTTTCAATTCAATCGTAACTGCTTCTTCATCTTCGGCCCCCGCCCGGGTCAGATAAGAAACAGGGCGGGAAGCGCATTTCCGTTGATAGTCAATGCACGCGTTGGTCATGATACGAAACAGCCAAGTCCAGATGGTGGAATCGCCTTTAAATGTCGGGAGTGCTCGAGTCACTTTTAGCAGCACTTCCTGGGTTACGTCTTCGGCTTCAAACTCATTTCCCAAGAAATTGCAAGCAAAATGGTGCAATGGTTTCCGCACTTTACCGATTAATTCTTCAATGGCTTGAGGATCACCCTGCTTAGCCTTGGCGATCAACTCCACATTTAACTCTGCCATCTTTACCTCAAATTAGTTGACGAAATTAACCCATAAATAGTTCATCCTCTTACTAATTTTTCTTGAATCATCCGATTATTCCTGCCTGTCCCGTTATTTTCCATAAAAAATGGCCGTAAAGACGGCCATTATCGACAACAACCCTTGCGGTGGTGATGATGGTGTTTTTTCCGTTTCTTGGGCCTGTGATAGGGGCACTGTTCCCAAGGAACGAGAAGATACGTCGGATAGGTGGGCTGCTGTGCCGATACCGGATAAAAGGCTTGCTCTGTCGGTATCGGGCAAATAGGCTGTGCTGATACCGGATAAACAGGTTGCTGTACTGGGATAGGTGCCGGTAGCGGCCTGGGTTCCGGGATGGTGGTCGGAGAAACCATTGGTCTCGGACAAGGAACCATCGGCATCGGTGTCGGAGCCGGTCTTTCCGCCGGAGCCGGTGCTGGTGTAGGAGCTGGTGCCGGAGCTGGTGCCGGAGCCGGTGCTGGTGCCGGAGCTGGAGCTGGCATCGGCATTGGCATCGGTATTGGCATTGGCATCGGCATCGGAACGGGCATCGGTGTCGGCATTGGTGTTGGCATTGGTGTCGGCATCGGCATCGGCATTGCTGCGGTCGGAATGCAGATCACTTGCCCGGGGTAAATCCGGTTCGGATCCGGAATCTGCGGATTTGCCGCGATCAACGCTGATAATGAAATGTTATTGCGCCTGGCGATATGATACAGCGTATCACCAGACCTTACGGTATATGGAGTTCCAGTGGGACATGAAACCGGAGCTTCTCCGCTCGGAATGCAGATATCCTGGCCCGGAAAGATCTGGTCGGGATTTTTGATTTGAGGATTGGCCCGAATCAACGCATCCAAGGTTACGCCGAAGCGCTGAGCGATAGCATACATGCTATCCCCTTTTACAACTTTATACATTTGACCACTCGGACAAGCGACGACCGCGCCTGCACCGCCGGGAATACAAATGGTTTGACCTGGAAAAATCAGATTGGGGTCACTTATTTGGGGATTCGCCGCAATTAGCGCCGCCAAGGAAATGTTGTTGCGTCTCGCAATCTCATACATCGTGTCTCCGGAACGGACAGTATAAGTGGCGCCATTCGGGCAGACCGCCTGCGCCGGAGTGCCTACCGGAACGCAGATGACCTGGCCCGGAAAGATAACATTAGGATCGGAGATTTGCGGGTTGGCATTGAGTAAGCTCTGTAAAGAAATATTAAACCTTTTTGCAATGAAAAACATCGTATCGCCGGATTTGACTGTATATAACTGCCCATTGGGGCACATTGGAGCCGCCGCTCGGTGATGTCCCGCCGGACAGGCGGGCGTGGTTCCGCTGGTCGGAGCATGCTCGGCGCTGTTTTCTTTCATCTCTTCGGACATTCTGGTACCTCCTCGTGACCGAGTACTGAGTTACTAATGTAACATATTCCGTCGTCCTACATTTTGTAACCGGGACGTTGGCATATATTTAAAAGACCCGAGCCGGACGGAATCCTTTAACATACAATAATCGGGAGAATGAGGTGTTGAGAATGTTTTGGAAGCAAATTTGGGATTTTATGAAAGGTATCTGGAATAAATTGAATTTCTTTCGGGTGAGTACCAAACCCGATACTACGCTGGATACGGCCAAGGTTAATTTGTTTGGCCTGAAGATTGAAGTGACCCGGGAGGTTTCGGCTAAAGTGCCCCATGAATTGTCAATCGTGATTCCCCGTGCCGAACTTCGCCAAAATCAATCCCTAAAAAATGGCGCCGACCGGAACACTGAAATTATCTTGAGCAGTATCACGATTGCCCATTCGCCCCGCTTTGAGCGTACAGGGCAACCTCTCCCCAGTCCCGCCACCCCGGCCCCGGCTTCAAGACTGGCAGCGGGAACGAAATAGTTCAATGATCGATTTGGGCTTGCCAAATAGAGAAGCGCTCCTCCTCGGGACCCGGGAAGGAGCGCTTCGTTCTTAGGAAGGCTTTCCGAAGCCTCCAGCAGGTCATCCACGGTCTCTGGAAAGCCTTCCAAAAGCTTCGGCAGATCTGCCGTGAACTCCGGCGGGCCTTTCGGGGTCCGGGGAAGAGGTTCCCAAGCCTTCGACGGGCTTTCCGCGGAGTCGTCCAGTCCTTTCCGGGACTCCTTCTCCTTCGTTTTGCAGGAGTCCCGGCACAGAACATCCGGAATCCGTCTAACGGGCCAACTCCAAAACCGCCAAAACATCTTCGCGGCTGAAACGGCTCACCCCACCGACGCTCGTCAGCCAAGGCTTAATGGACTTGGCTGCCATTTCCGCGAGGCGATCATCGGGCACCTGTAATTCCCGCAGGTTCGTCGGCATTCCGATCGTCCGGTAGAATGATTCGAGCCGGCGGATCCCTTCTCTGGCAGTGCGCTCCGGATCATCAAAATCGTATTCCACATCCCAGACCCGAACCGCGAATTGTATAAATTTTGCCACATTCCGCCGGAGGGTATATTTCATCCAAGCCGGAAAGACCACGGCCAATCCCGCGCCATGAGCCACATCATAAATGGCGCTCAATTCCTGCTCAATGAGATGGACCGCCCAGTCGCCGACCCGGCCGGTGCTTAACAGGTCGTTATGCGCCAACGTGCCGGACCACATCATCTCCGCGCGCGCGTCGTAATTGTCGGGTTTCTGCATCACAAGCTGTGTGTTCCGGATCATCGTTTTTAAGACCGCTTCGCAAAGCCGATCAGTAAGATCGACATGCGGGACGTCGGTGAAATAGCGTTCCATGACATGAGCCATGATATCCACTGCGCCACAGGCGGTCTGATACGGCGGAAGGGAATACGTGAGCTCCGGATTCATGATCGCAAACCGAGGCCGGTTGAAATCGCTATTCAATCCCCATTTGAGCCAGCCCTCCTCATTGGTAATGACAGAGCTACGGCTGGATTCGCTGCCGGCAGCCGGAATCGTCAGCACGACTCCCACCGGCAATGAACGTTCCGGAACGGTCTTGGCGGAGAAGAAATCCCAAACCTCGCCGGAATAGGGCACGCCGACGGCGATAGCCTTGGCGGAGTCAATGACACTACCGCCGCCGACCGCCAGGATGAAGTCGATGCCCTGCTCGCGGCAGAGCTTGATTCCATCCCGCACCAGACTGAGCCGGGGGTTGGGCTGTACACCGGAGAGTTCAACCCATTCGATTTCCGCTGCTTTTAACGATTGAACGACCCGTTCGTACAGGCCGGACTTTTTAATGCTGCCTCCGCCGTAGTGCAATAAAATCTTTTTCGAATAAACTCTCGTCTCAGCGCCCACCCGGCTCTCGACGCCGCGCCCAAAAATAATCTTCGTGGGATTATAATAATCAAAATTTTCCATCGAAAGTCCTCCCTGGTTAGAATCTTTTGCCTGCTGCTTACAGCCTGTGCGATGATTCCGGATATCTTAGTCATTGATTCGTGATGGAAGGATATTCTCCTTTTGAGTTTGACCCAAAATCCTCATCAGGACATCCACGAATTACCATTCATAGTTTTTGACGTACCGGCCATTCTAAATATGGCGGCGGTGGAAACACCTAGCGTCGTATCTGCTGACACAGCGGTCGCTGTTTGACGGCTTGTGAAATCACGACGGCGGGGAACTGCCGGATCCGACTCCAATGGAGTACGTCTGGTATCCGGCACGACTTGCAAAAACTTCAGCAGGCCGCCTTTAATTTTAATTCCCCAAAAATATAAAAAGAAGAGCGCACATCTCCTCCTTTTTCTATCCATCCCATCCATTCTATGGATACAAAAACCTTCTTTAGTCATTGTCTGTTTCGGGTCGCGGATCCAACCAAAGATTTTGGATAATCCGTCGTCCTTCATCATCCACTGCAAACTCTGCATCGGTGACCTGAAATTCCTGACCCAATTCATTCCGGACGTTTAGCCCGATAATCATCTCAGGGAAATATCCCACTTTTTCCAATTCGGACGGGATTTCTCCACTAACCTTCATGGGATCGCCCGGAGCGGCCGTTTCCAGCGCTTGCATCCGGACATTATAGTATTTGCCGGCCTTCCGAAATTGAAATACCTGCCCATTCTTCCGCTCCAAAAAAACCAGCCTCCGTTCCGCGCATGTGAATCAAGGTTAGCATAACCAGTCGGAGCGGGGCTCAATCAATAAACTTGATCGCAGCGGTCAATCAAAACCAGCCCATCTGGAGTCAAGATGCCGTTCAACGGCTGATCATGAGGCTCCGCCGGAAGTTCCGAAACAACTTGAAATGCATAGGCCAATCCCAATCGATAAACTGAACCGGCGCGCATTAAAAAGCGGTCGTAATACCCAGCGCCATGACCCAAGCGGTTCCCTGACCGGTCAAAGGCCAGGCCGGGAACTACCACTAGATCCAAAGCTTCGGGAGGCATGACCGGAACTTCCGGAGGCGGCTCTTTCAAGCCAAACCGGGCCGGAACCAATTGATCCAGACTCGTAATCAAGCCGGCTTTGAGATCCCGTTCCGGCGTACAAATGGGCAAGGCCACCGTCTTGCCCAGTCCCAGCAACCGCTGAATCATTCCGATGGTCATTACTTCATGGCGGACCGAATAGTAAATCATAATCTTTTGAGCCTGGCAGACTCTTTCCAATCGAAAAAAGTGCTGTTCGATCTGGGAATTCCACAATTGATACTGGTCCGGGGTCATCCGTTCAAGTTGCTCCCGGAGCGATTGGCGGAGCTCCGTTTTTGAATACACCTCTGAAGACCTCCAAGCGGCGATTTGATGAAAAACCCTCCTCCCGAGAATGGGAAAAGGGTTTTATTAATCCGAATGAACCCCGCCATGCCGTTGTGCTGAACGTTACCTGAACCCTGCGCAAGCAAGGTGGGTGCTCTCCTACTCACTTATCGATCCGCAACCAGGCGGCATTCAAGCCATGAGCAGAGTCCGAGCTCCCTAGGTAATTCTGTTGGTTCATAACATATTCAGCTTGATGACGCACACCGCAGGGTATCAAAAATTGGTTCTACCTCTTAACTACCCATATCATATCACAGCTTCCAGCATCCTTCAAGCGCTAAAGAATGGCTCACTCAAACCGTTGTCTTGATGGAAAGTTCCTTTAGCTGGCGCGGTGTAACCTCCGACGGTGCATTGGTCATCAAACAGGTAGCGCTGGCGGTCTTCGGGAAAGCGATTACGTCGCGAATGGAGTTGCTCCCGGTCATTAGCATCACCATCCGATCCAGACCAAAAGCGATGCCGCCATGCGGCGGTGTGCCATATTCAAAAGCATCCATCAGATAACCGAATTTATCACGCGCTTCATCCATAGACATTCCGATCGCCTTAAACATCCTCTCTTGCAGACAGCGCTGATAGATCCGGAGACTTCCCCCACCCAATTCAACGCCGTTTAAGACTAGATCATAGGAGTTGGAACGAACGTTGCCAGGATCGGATTCCAGCTTGGCCTCATCTTCAGGTAACGGAGCAGTGAACATATGATGAACCGCCACATACCGTTGTTCCTCTTCATCATACTCAAGCAACGGGAAGTTGATCACCCATAAGAAGTGGAAAGTGTTCTCAGGGATTAAATTCAGTCTCCGGCCAAATTCCAAGCGTACTTGGCCCATAGCGATCTGGGCTACCGCCGGTTTATCGGCAACGAGTAAAATCAGATCGCCGGTCTTGGCACCAAACCGGTCAATAATCTGTTGCAGTTCGGTTTCGGTAAAGAACTTGGCAATCGGTGATTTGACGCCGTCTTCGGCGAGCACAAGATAGGCAAGGCCCTTCGCGCCATACGTAGCAGCCAAGGGCGAAAGTTCATCGAGTTGGCTACGGGTATATCCGGCACAACCGGGGACATTAATACCAACGACCTTGCCGCCGCCGGCAACGATATTGGCAAATACTTTAAATCCGCAGCCGGCGACCAGATCTGAAATTTCCACCAGTTCCAGGCCGAACCGAATATCCGGCTTGTCCGAACCGAAACGGGACATCGCTTCTTTATACTCCATCCGGGGAAACGGACGCTTTAGCTCAAGCCCCAGGGTTTCCTCAAATACGGCAGCCATCATTTCTTCCATCATTTCGAGTACCATGTTTTGATCGAGGAAGGACATCTCAATGTCAATTTGAGTAAACTCCGGTTGCCGATCAGCCCGTAAGTCTTCATCCCGAAAGCAACGAGCGATTTGGAAATATTTCTCAAAACCGCTCACCATGAGCAATTGCTTAAAAATCTGGGGCGATTGGGGCAAAGCGAAAAACCGGCCCGGATTTACCCGGCTCGGTACTAAAAAGTCGCGCGCGCCCTCGGGTGAACTCTTCATCAGGATCGGAGTCTCAATCTCCAAAAAACCCTGGGAATCCAAGTAATCACGCACCACCTTCGTAACCCGGTGGCGTAAGATGATATTGCGCTGCATCTCGGAACGGCGGAGATCCAAATAACGGTATTTTAAACGAACCGTCTCATCAACTTCAAGGTTATCCGTTATGTAAATTGGCGGGGTTTTCGCCTCATTCAGAATCTCCAACTTTTCGCCGAGCACTTCGACCTCGCCGGTGGCCATGTTCGAGTTGATGGTTCCTTCCGGGCGAAGCGCCACTTTACCAGAGATCGACACCACATATTCGTTGCGCAAGGACTCCGCCAAACGGAAAGCCTCGGGGTTTAAATCGGGATTAAATACTACCTGTACCAGTCCAGAACGATCCCGCAGATCGACGAAGATTAACCCACCATGATCGCGGCGGCGTGATACCCAGCCGTTCAATACGACAGACTTTCCAGCGTCTTTGCTGCTCAATTCGGCGCAAGCAGTGTCTCGCAACGCATAAACCAAGTTGACTCCTCCTAAATCCTGTTCTAATAAATTTATCACTAAATCATGAAGTTGGCAATAGAAGTAAAAATCATCTCATTCGTGAAATTCGGCGGATGGCTGAAATTTTTTCTTCAAGATCGCAACCAGATCGGTTATGGGAACAAGCTCCTGTTGGCTGGTGTCCATGTGCCGGATTAAAATTTGTCCATTGCGTAATTCGTCTTCGCCCAGAACGCCGACCAAAGGCACGCCCAACTTATCGGCGGATTTCAACTGGGCCTTCAGACTTCGGCCCAGAAGATCGGTTTCGACGATCCAACCTGCCTCGCGAAGCTGAATCATGATTGGAAAAAGCGCTTGCCTGGCTTCCATCCCCAGTGGCGCCAGATAGAGTTGCGGCTTCTCCTTAACTTGCGGCAGGAGATTCCGTGATTTTAACACCATCATCAATCGTTCCATTCCGGCTGCAAAACCGATACCTGGCGTAGGCGGACCGCCGCACTCCTCGATCAAGCCATCATATCTTCCACCACCGCATAAGGCATTCTGGGCTCCCAAGTCACCGGCGACGACCTCAAAAACGGTTTTCGTATAATAATCGAAACCGCGCACCAAACGGGGGTTTATCCGATATCGCACCCCAATACCGTCCAAATACTGCATCAATTGTTGAAAATGGCCGCCGCAATCCGAACAAAGCGTCTCGGTAATCAAGGGAATATTATCAGTCAAGCGTTTACAATTCTCATTTTTACAATCGAGCAATCGCAAAGGGTTCCGTTCCAAACGCCGCTGACAGTTTGGGCACATTTCCGCAACGTGTGGCCGTAAGTGCTCCAGCAACCTTTCCCGATAAAGCGGACGACAAGTCGGACAACCGATCGAATTAATGTTAATCTCTAAATCAGAAATTCCCAAGCGACGATAAATGTTAACCGCCAGCGCAATCACTTCGGCATCGACTCTGGGATCGCTGCTACCAAGGGCTTCCACTCCAAATTGGGAAAACTGTCTAAAACGCCCCGCTTGTGGTGCTTCACAACGAAACATCGGCCCATAGTAATAAAGTTTGGCGACACCGCCGGCTGCGGCCAGATTATGTTCCAAATAGGCCCGGACTATGGAAGCCGTACCTTCGGGACGTAAAGTGATGCTGCGCTCTCCCCGGTCGGTGAAGGTAAACATCTCTTTTTCAACAATATCGGTCGTTTCACCAATGCCCCGTTGGAACAACTCCGTATGCTCAAAGATGGGCGTCCGAAGCTCACCATAACCGTATTCACGGAAGATTCGGTGAACCATCCCTTCCAGATAACGCCAAGCGGCCGCCTCATCAGGCAATAGGTCATACGTTCCTTTTGGTGCAAAAACTTTTGTCACTTTCATCGCCCCATTTTTGGATGTCTTTTCATGATAAAAAACAAAAATCTTATGTTGATTTTTAAGGGACAAACAAACAAAGGAAAACAACCCTTGTTTGCTAAATCTTGCCCTTAATATATGTTGTACAGCCTAAATTATAAACTGAGTATCAACTTCGCCCCGCTCACCCTCTGGTTTTATCCGGTTTTAGCCGCACTTCCCTGACTTATCCACAGCCAAAACCATTAACCACGTTAAATGGATCCGTTTATCCACAAAAATAGATGGCTTATTCACAAAAAGAGCTTGCTGAACGACTGAACAAGCTCTCCCATTCACAAAACAAGCTTGCTTATCCACAAAACGAGCTTGCCCGACGACTGAGCGAGCTCTCTTATTCACAAAACCAGCTTGCTGATTCACAAAACAAGCTCACTCATCCACAAAAAGAGCTCGCTAAACGACTGAGCAAGCTCTCTTATCCACAAAACGAGCTTGCCCGACGACTGAATGAGCTCTTTCAGTCACCCAAAGGAACCATAATTCACAAAACGACAAAGCCTCTCGGCACATCAACTCGCGTTCAAGAGATTGCTAAAGTGCCGGAACAGCAGATATCAATACGCGGAAGGCGGTATATCCGCCCTCCGCGTGTTTTGTTGAATGGGGAAATAACTAAATTGTAAATCAGTTGGCCGTAGAATCGCTCGGAGCCGGGCTTTGGGTCGCTTCCGCGCTAGGACTTGCTTCCGGATTCGCGGCCTTTTGATTCAGATTCTGTTGATACTTCTGCAGCATCTCTTCTTCCTTTTGCTTCAGCGTTGCGATAATTTGCTCTTCTTTCTTGGCCTCCGCGGTCATCTTCATTTCAGTGAAAGCAGCTTTCAAACTCTCGTGAATATTTGTTTCAGTCGAATGCGCCGCGCTGAACTTGGTTAAAGTCTGTTTTGCAGCGTTTTTCTGTCCAGCGTCATTATAGGCTTTCGCCAAAGCGATCTGATAATCGACAATGTCTTGAGATTGAGCCGGAACACGTTTCAGAACTTTGATCGCTTCTTTCGGTTGTTTTAACTTGAGGTAGACATCGGAAGCGTCAATATAAAGATCGATTTTGTTCTTATAATAAGCCATCTTAATCGCTTTTTCGTAAGCTTTGGCTGCTTCATCCCACTTTTGCTCTTGCTTGAAACGATAAGCCTTCAAAGCGGGATCCATGACTTCCATATTAGCTTGAGCCTTCTTGTAAACGCCTTGCAGCCAATTTTGGAAAGATTGGTTATAAGGAGCGGATTGCAATAAGAGATCGTTCTCCGCTTCTTTATACTTTTCTTTGTATTCCTTACCACTTGGCACATCTTTGGAATCTAATTTAATAATGTGATACCCATATTCGGTTTTAACCGGACGGCTGACTTCACCGGCTTTTAATGCCAACGAACCATCAACGAATTCTTTCACCATACTGCCTTTGAACTGTTCCAGCGGCATCGGTCCGATTACACCACCTTGATCTTTGGAACCGGGATCATCCGAATATTGCTTGGCAAGCTGAGAAAAATCAGCGTTGCTGGCGGTAGCCTTGGCATAAACCTCATTGGCGCGGGCCAGTGCCTCGGCATCCGTCCGGGTGGTATTGCCGGATTTGAGTCCGATTAAGATGTGGCTGACTTGGATTTGTTCCAACATGCCTTCGATCTGTTCTTTTGGCACTTTGATTTTTAACTGGCGAGCTTTCAACGTAATAAACTTTTGCTTTACAATATCGTTTTTAACTGCTTTCCGGAACTCATTCTTATCGGTATAACCCTGTTTTTCCATGAAAGACTGTAATTCTTCCTCAGTCGGTAAATATTTTTTGATTAACTTATCGACATCGGTTTCGGTTGCAGTAATCTTCGCCTTACTAATCTCCTGATTAAAAGCGGTATCTTGCAATGCAATATTTAATGCCGTATCTCGAATCTGAGCATCATTATAAGTCATGCCGTACTGTTGCATCTGACTGGCTTGTTGTGCTGCGCGCATCAAGTAATTATTGAACTCCTCGCCGCCGATCACTTTACCATTAATTTTAATGGCCTTACCTTGGTAAGACGTCGGCTCTTTGCTCAATTGCGGGATTCCAATATAAAACATTCCCACAGTCAAACCGATTACCAGTATGATAATCACCGGTGCCAGCACTTTCTGACAGATACGACGAATTGACATCATACTCATCCAACAATTCCTCCTTTAATATTCCAAAAAAAAAATGAGTTAAAACCCATGAATACCACCAATATGGATTATGACAACACTGTTAATATTGTACCCAATGTCACTGTAAATGTCAACCAAGAAGTAACCGGGTTTGCTGGGCTTTTTTAACTAATTCGTCCTGAATCCGATGGTAATAGGTTGCCGGACATTTGGGATTTTGATGTCGAATTACCCGATGACCAGTAACCCACTTGGTGACCGCTCCGGCACCTAATCCGAAAATGGTCTGGCGTTCCTCCATCATTTGGATGTTGTAAATGCTTTCGGTGCCGAGTGTACCGTAGCCCGTATTCTCCTGATCGGCCAGTATATGGCGTTGCCGGTATAAATAATAGGGAACGTATCCGTTACCTCGTAATAAGGTTCGTCCATTCTCAAGCGCGATGCTGAGCTCGCTGGCAGCGAGCAGATCCAATGCGCTGAAATCATTTCGCCAAGCCGCTGCCCTTTTGGGAGCCAGAGTATGAACGGTTATATTCTGGGGTTCCAAGTCAATCACTTTCTGCAATGAATCCCCGAAATCCGCTCCGCTCTCCCCGGGCAAACCGGCGATTAAATCCATATTCAAAATCAGTTGGGTCGTTTTGACGCTTGCGACGGCATTGTATACATCCGCCACGGTATGGCGTCGTCCTATCCGGTCCAAAGTTGATTGGTTCATTGTCTGCGGGTTAATACTAATCCGGCTGACACCGGCATTGAGCATCGTTTGTAATTTAATTGGAGACAATGTCTCGGGTCGCCCTGCCTCCACGGTAAATTCAACGATACTATCATCCACAAAATTCCGAACGATTGTTTGGATAATCTCGGAAAAAGTCGCTTCATCTAAACTGGTCGGTGTACCTCCGCCCACATATACCGATTCGACCTGCAAACCCATCTCCTGGCAGAGTTCGGAAATGGCTTGCGCTTCAATTTTTAAACCAGCTAAAAAATTCGCAACCAAGTGACCATGAGTGGATAACGGAACGGCCGGGAAAGAACAATAATGACAACGAGTCGGACAAAATGGAATTCCAATATAAATACCGACCGTGGATTCAGGCTTGAAGAACGGTTCCTGTCTGGCACCAACTTCTAAAACCAAATCCGTTTTCACGGGATCCAATCCATAGATTCCCAGCAATTGTTCTCGGATCTCCGGGATCGAAAAACCTCGATCTCTTAAGAAATGAAAAATTTTGGTCGGACGGACTCCGCTCAAGATCCCCCACGGCACCGGTTTGTCCAGGAATCGGTCCATCAACCGAATGACTCCCAAACGAATCAATTCCTTCAACCGTAATTGCAGATCGTTGCCGCGCCAACGCCGATCATGGATGCTGGGATCGTTGGACTGCCAAGTTTCAATGACGCCCGGGGTTTCCAAGGTTATCCTTACGACATATTCCGCATCCCAGGCGACTGTGAGGTTCCAATCAGCCGGAACGGTACTGAGTTCGGCGTCGGCATCGACGATTCGCAAAGCTGCTAGAATATTGGCCCGTTGCTTGGGATCAGTTAAGTTTACCCAATAATTCATGGTTGTCTACACCGTGGCTGGTTGATATTTACTTTTAACAAAGACATGACCGTTCACTGGAAATAAGGATTAAAACGGATCTCATGCTCGATAGTGGTTGACGTTTCATGACCCGGCCAGACGAGCGTGGATGGGGGCAGTTGGAATAAGCGCTCTTTGATGACCTGGATCAATTTTGACGCACTGCCGCCGGGAAAATCAGTTCTTCCGATACTCTCCCGAAACAATGCGTCGCCCGAAAAAAGTAATCCCGGGAAGTACAAAGAGATTCCCCCCGGTGTGTGGCCGGGTGTTTCAATAATGGTGAGTCGTTCCTCCCCCAACTTGAGCGTGTCCCCATCTTGCAGAGTTCCCGCCGCATCGGGACTTATGATGGGAGCGCCCAGCCAGGCGGAGAGATTGGCTTCGGCTGAAGTCAGCATCGGACGGTCTTCCTTATGAATCCAAATGGGCGCACCTGTGGCAGCCTGTAGCTGGGCGTTGCCGCCAATGTGATCGGCGTGGCCATGGGTGTTTACGATCCATTTTAATTGGAGATCCCGCTTTTCCAATGCCGCCAATAGCTCTCCTGCCGGTTCCCCGGGATCGATGATGCCCGCCTCGCGCCCGGACCAAACCAGAAAAGAATTGACCCTTAAGTCACCTAAAACGAAACGTTGATATTCCATACCCTACTCCAAACGCGTTCCGACTTTGAAAGTTCCAACGGTTATTGATCTTCTTCCGAATCTGGAGCCGCTCCGGATTCATTGATGATCCGCTCGGCGTCGGACCGGTGCTCGGCGGGAACCCAAATTACAATCCGGGCAAGCGGTCCTATGGTGAGCCCGTATAAATCACCGATGGCATCCCGCTCCATTTTATTGGGAATTCCTGCAGTTGTCAACAGGCCGCAGATTAACCCTGCCTCGTCCTGATTGTACACTTGAGTAAGGGGAATCCAAGTTTCCTCATGGGGACGGTTATTCATTTTCATTCACTTCACTCTCGAATCTTATCTGCCGTTGGATCTCTTGGAGAACAGCGGCCGAATGCTTCAAACCGGCTTCTTCCTCGGGGGCGAGTTCCAGTTGGATCTTCTGTTCAATCCCCGCCCGGCTAACGACGCAAGGCAGACTCAAACAAACGTCCTTGAGACCGTACTCGCCGTCCAAAAGGCTCGAAACAGTAAGCACCGAGTACTCATCCCGCAGAATACTCTCGGTGATCTCCACCAGAGCGAGCCCAATGGCGTAATAGGTAGCGCCTTTTCCTTTGATAATTTGGTAAGCGGCGTTTTTCACCTCATTAAATATCTCTTCCTTGGAGAAAGGTTTCGCGCAAGGACGACTACATACCGGGCAGTAATCTCCAAATCGCAATCCGGCGATATTCGCGAGACTCCAGACCGGTACTTCGGTATCCCCATGCTCTCCAATGATGTAGGCATGAACGTTTGAAGGGTCAACGTGGCAGTTTCGGCTGATTAAAAAGCGAAAGCGCGCTGAATCGAGCACCGTACCGGATCCGATCACCCGCTCGCGGGGAAAATCGCTTAATTTGCAAGTGATGTAGGTCATGATGTCTACTGGATTGGAAGCGATCAACAATAACGCATCGGTCCCCACCGCTTTGATCTGGTCGATGATGCTCCGGAAAATGGCGGCATTGCGGGATAAGAGATCGATCCGGGTTTCGCCCGGCTTTTGGTTGGCTCCCGCGCAAATCACGATCAAATCGGCGTCGGAACAATCTTGATAGGAGCCGGCATAAACCGAAACCGGCCGGACAAAGGAGATCCCGTGATTTAAATCCATAATTTCTCCTTCCAGGCGTTCCTGGTTGGGATCGATGATGGCAATCTCCGATACGACTCCATTAATCATCAAACTGTAGGCATAGGTAGAACCGACCATTCCTGCACCGATAATCACTACTTTACTCGCTTTTTGACGGACCATGCGGCTCACCTCTTTAAAATGATGAAATAATTACGGCGTTGTCATGCTTAAGCTATTATACCATTGATCATCCGGAGATGAAATTTATGATTTGTCTACCGGTTTTCCGAATTTGGGAACCGGCATGGGATAACTCGACTAGTTTTGCCATTCCCGGCCTTAACATTCCGAATGGCCGCAGGAAATACACTTGGCGCAACCTTCGAAATAGCCGAAGGTATACATGCCGCAAACCGGGCAGAGATTAAAGCCCATTTTCCCATGGGACGGCCGTGGCGGTTTGATACCCTCACTGACGGTTGGAGCGGATTCGATCAACCCCAAATCCAATTGGGGTTGGACCGCGGCTGTTTCCGCGGTTTCGTTCATTTTGGCCAGGTACTCGCTTAAGAATTGTCCGATGGCATCCGGGACCGAACGGACCCGGTTGGGGCCAAAACCAACGAACCGGCTGCCGCCGATCCCCAGCAATTCCTCGGCAACGGCTTGCGGGTCGATCCCGCAGCGGAAGGCCAGCGAAATCAGGCGGGCAATCGCCTCCGTGAAAGCGGAGAGATCACTCCCGGCCTTTCCGATTTGGGCGAATAATTCGAACGGTTGTCTTTCGTGAAAATTCAGCGTCAGATAGAGATTTCCTTCCGGCGTTTGCCGGGCGTCGGTGATTCCGTTCAGTCGCTTGGGCCGCTTTATCGGTTGGATCTGACCCCATTCGCCGTAGGTTAAGCGGGTCTCCGGGTTGGAAGCGCTATCCGTTACGGTTTTCGTCTCCAGGCCTTTTTGCATCGGCTGATTATCGATGCTGCCGTCCCGGTAAACCGTCAGTCCCTTGCAGCCCAGCTTATAGGCGAGGCGATAGGCCTCGGCCACCTGTTCGGGAGTTGCATCATGCGCAAAATTAATTGTCTTGGAGACCGCGTTATCGGTGTATTTCTGGAACGCGGCTTGCATGCGGATATGCCATTCCGGGTCGATCTCATGGGCGGTGATGAAGACCTTGCGCCATTCCTCCGGAATTTCCGGGAGATCTGCGGCGCTGCCGGTTTCGGCGAGCTTCTCCAATAATTCCTGGCTGAAAAAGCCTTCCGCCTTCGCAATCTCGGCAAAAGCGTGATTGACCTCGATTAAGCGGTCATTATCCATGATCTGGCGCACAAAAGCCAGGCTGAATAAAGGTTCGATACCCCCGCTGGTGTCGCAGATGATGCTGATGGTCCCGGTGGGCGCAATGGTAGTGGTCGTGGCGTTGCGAAGCTTCAGTTTATTCTCATAAACGCTGCCGGTAAAATTGGGGAAGGTGCCGCGCTCCTCGGCCAGCGCTGCCGAGGCTTGTTTGGATTCCATATCGATCCGGTTCATCACCGTCTCGGCGAGCTGTATCGCTTGCTCGGAATTGTAGGGAATCCTCAGTTTGAACAAGAGATCCGCCCAGCCCATCACACCCAGGCCGATTTTCCGGTTGCCTTTGGTGATCTGCTCGATCTGGGGAATGGGATACTGGTTGACCTCAATGACATCGTCCAGAAAGCGAATCGCCAATCGCGTGACTGCGGCCAATTCATCCCAGTCTACTTCGAACCGTCCATCACACGCTTTGACCAGCTGCGAGAGGTTCAATGAGCCGAGATTACAGGATTCAAAGGGCAATAAGGGTTGTTCGCCGCAGGGATTGGTGCTCTCAATGGCGCCTTGATTCGGAGTCGGGTTCGCCTCGTTCATCCGGTCGATAAAGACGACTCCCGGTTCGCCGTTTTCCCAAGCGGACCTGACAATCTTCTCAAAGACCTCCCGCGCCGGCAATTTACCCACCGGCTGGCGTGAACGGGGGTTTACCAAGAAATATGACTCGTCCTTGTCCAGGGCCTCCATAAATCGATCCGTAACGGCAACCGACAGGTTGAAGTTAGTGAGTTCGCCCCGGTTTTTTTTGGCGTCGATAAATTCCAGGATATCCGGGTGATCGATCCGGAGAATTCCCATATTGGCTCCACGCCGGGTTCCGCCCTGTTTCACAGCTTCGGTGCTGGCGTTATAGACCTTGAGGAATGACAAGGGTCCGCTGGCGACTCCGCCGGTACTCCCCACTTGATCGTTTTGGGGGCGGATGCGCGAAAAACTGAACCCGGTGCCGCCGCCGCTTTTATGAATGAGGGCCGCAATCTTGAGCGATTCGAAGATGCTTTCCATTGAATCTTCGATCGGCAGGACAAAACATGCCGAAAGTTGGCCCAGTTCCCGGCCGGCATTCATCAAAGTCGGCGAATTGGGCATGAATTTCTTCTCATCCATTACCCGGTAGTACGCCTCCGCTAATGCCGCGACTTCGGCCTCGGGAAGGTGAAACGCTTCAGCCTCAACCGCCGCGACGTGCTGAGCCACTCGCCGCAGTAGATCCTCGGGTTCTTCCACGACCTTCCCCTCTTGTTTCTTTAAATACCGTCGTTCCAATACCGCCCTGGCGTTATCCGATAATTTCATCCCGCTGATCCCTCTTTCAAATACTATATGTTGTGTCATAACTATTTTAATACACAATATATAGAATGTCCAACCATATTAAGGAATTATTTTTCGTTTCTTGAACAAAAAAGACTCCTTTCCCCGAAGGTCAGTAGATCGCAACCGCATCCGGATGAAGTGTTTTTCGAGGAAACCTTCCGAAGTTTCGGCACGGACGGGATGGTCCCATCCTTTCTTTCCGAAGCCTTCGGAAGACCTTCCCGAAAGTTTGAAAAGTCTTCCGAAAGCTTCGGACACTCCGCCGGAACCATCGGCTGGGTTTCCGGAGAATCCGGCGGGTTTGCCAAACCTTTCGGAAGTTCGTCCGGAGTCTTCGGACGATCGGCCGGACCCTTCGGCATAGTTTCCGGAGGATCCGGAAACTATGCCGCACCTAATGGCTGAGGCTGATAAAAAAAATAAGGCCTGAAACGATCAGACCTTATTTCGCAATCGAATGCTCGCGTTACTTTTCTTATCAAAAAACGAAAATGGTTCCGGTTTTGACCTTTAAAGGGCATCATAAAATCTTGCAATAAACTTTCAGTTCTTGTCGACGAACACTTTATAACCTTTGCCGGTGAGCTCGGATTTAAGCTTATCGGCGTTGGCTTGCGAGCCGAATGCTCCCACTTGGACGGCGAAGGGCGGGTTGTTTCCTACGTAGACTGGATAACCCAAAGATTGCAACTGTTGCGAAGCTGCCAATGCTTCATTCCGGGAATTGTACGGCCCGACCCGAACTTTGTATTTTACGGTGGGTATTACCGGGTTTACAGCTGGTTCATTGTTGACTGCGGAAGTTGTCGAATTCTTATCCAGCGGGACGTTAACATTCTCGCTCGTCTCAGTCGGCAGGTTGACCGTTTCCAAGTTATTTTCGGTACCGACCGGAGAACCCGGTTGATCTTTGACCCAGCCTTCAAAGAGCAATCCGAAAACCACACCGAGTGAGATCGCCAAAAACGAAAAGAAGACCAGACCAGCTGTTTTGGAAAGTAGATTGCTCAACGATTTAACGCCTTTATGCTCCATGAACACACCCCCTTTTGTTTATGAATCGGACAATTCGTTCTCATTAAAGGATACTACCAAACCTGAAAAATATTCCTGGATTGACAAAGATCTTTTGAAAGCATCATTTTATGGCGTTCCATAAAAAAACTCCGCGGAATGCGGAGTCGGATCTCTGGATATAGGCGAACCGAAACGCCATTGTCTCTGGGTTTCGGATTGGCTTTCTGTTCGGCCCGGGCGCCTTCCGGCGGCCCGGACCCGTCAATATGGCAGCGGGCCGCCGGGGCGCGGCTGCGTTCAATGGAAATATTCGACGCCGGATTCGAAAATCTTTTGGTCATGGGGACCGCCCACATTCCGGTAGAGATAAGGCCCAATCCGTTCCGAATGCCCCATCTTGCCGAGCACTCTGCCATCGGGGCTGGTGATGCCTTCGATCGCTTGCCGGGATCCGTTGGGGTTCGCCGCAATGGCATAGGTCGGATTGCCGTCCCGATCAACATATTGCGTGGCGATCTGGCCCTTTTCCGCCAACGCGGCGATCAGTTCCGGGTCGGCTACAAAACGTCCTTCGCCGTGCGAAACCGGGATAATATGAATATCCCCCACCTGCAACCGGTTGAACCATGGCGAAAGCGTAGAGGCGACTCTGGTCCGCACCAGGCACGACACATGCCTGCCAATGCTGTTAAAGGTCAGCGTGGGACAATCGGGACCCATCGGCCGGATCTCTCCGTAAGGAACCAGTCCCAGCTTGATGAGGGCCTGAAAACCGTTGCAAATCCCCAGGATCAATCCGTCCCGCTGTTTCAGAAGCCGCATCACCGCTTCTTGGACCCGGGGATTCCGGAAAGCAGTAGCGATGAATTTGCCGGAACCGTCCGGTTCGTCCCCGGCGCTGAATCCTCCGGGCAACATGATGATTTGGGCGTGATCGATCGCTTTCACCATCCGGTCCAGCGTCATCTCGATGTCTTGCGGCGTCAAGTTCCGGAATACCAGCGTATCAACCAGCGCGCCAGCCCGCTCGAAGGCCTTCTGGGTATCGTATTCGCAATTGGTGCCGGGGAAGGCCGGCAAAAAGACCCGCGGTTTGGCGTATTGGACCCGGGAAGCCGCAGCTGTGCGTCGGGAAAACGCATAGGTCCGCGGCGGGTCGGTTGGCTGATGCGCCCGGGTTGGAAATACCTTTTCCAGCGGCTCTTCCCAGCGTCCGAAGGCTTCCTCCAAGCCAATCCGAACGCCGAAAACCTCAAGGTGCGGTTCAGACTGGGTCGCGCCCAGCAACTGATAGTCGATCCCGTCGAACAAAACTTCCAGATCCGCCCCGCCGGGAATCTCCAGCAGGATCGCGCCGGGATCCGGCCGGAAAAGCGCGGCCGGTTCCAATGCCTCAACAAACCGCATCCCAATCATATTTCCAAAGCACATTTTGGTAACAGCCTCGGCTATCCCGCCGCCGGTAACCGCATAAGCCGCCCGGACCGTTCCCGACTGAATCAATTGGTAAATCCGGCGGTAATTGCGTTGCAGCGCTTCGAAGTCCGGCAAATCGTAAGGGTCGTGTTGCAAGGGTATCCGGATCACTTGGCTGTCGGCCGCCTTGAACTCCGGCGAAACGACTTTGGTGACATCCACCACGTCCAGGCCGAACGCCACCAGCGTCGGCGGGACGGTGCGCTCGTTAAAAGTGCCTGACATACTGTCCTTGCCGCCGATAGCCGGAATCCCCAGGCGAATCTGGGCGTAGTAAGCGCCTAATAAACTCGCAAAAGGCTGGCCCCATTTCTCCGGAGCCTCGCCCAGCTTCTCAAAGTATTCTTGCAGCGTCAAACGGATCCGGGTGGAATCGCCTCCCGCTGCGGTAATTTTGGCCACCGCTTCAACCACCGCATAAATGCCGCCGTGGAAAGGACTCCATTTGGCAATTTCAGGATTGTAACCGAAGGACATCATGGTTCCGGTGGTGGTCGTCCCGTTCATCACGGGCAATTGGGCGACCATGCTCTGAATCGGTGTGCGCTGATAGGTTCCTCCGAAGGGCATTAGTACGGTTCCCGCTCCAATGGTGCTGTCGAACCGCTCCGCCAAACCGCGTTGGCTGCAGATATTCAATTGCTGCAGGTGGCTCAGCCAGGCCTCGGCCAGTTGTGAGCGGTCGGCTGGCGCGGTGGCCGGAACATTCCGAAAGACATTGGCTTCGACCCGGGGCGCCGTGACCCTCACCTTGGCCGCCTGTTGCACTCCGTTGCTGTCAAGAAATCGGCGGCTGATGTCGACGATGCGCTGGCCCCGCCAGTCCATGCGCAGGCGCGCTTCCTCCGTCACGACCGCCACTACTGTCGCTTCCAGATTTTCGGCCTCGGCCGCCGCGCGGAAGGATGCGACATGCTCCGGCGCTACCAGGACGGCCATCCGTTCCTGGGATTCGGAGATGGCAAGTTCCGTTCCATCCAATCCTTCATATTTTTTAGGTACCGCATCCAGATCAATCTCCAGACCGGGAGCTAACTCGCCGATGGCCACCGCGACGCCGCCCGCGCCGAAGTCATTACACTTTTTGATCATCCGGCTGACTTTTGGATCGCGGAATAAACGCTGGATTTTCCGTTCCGTGGGCGGATTGCCCTTTTGAACTTCCGCCCCGCAAGTGTAGAGCGATTCTTCGGTATGGGCCTTGGACGAACCGGTGGCTCCGCCGCAGCCGTCGCGGCCGGTCCTCCCCCCCAATAGAATGATGATATCGCCCGCTTGCGGCTTTTCACGAAGCACATTGTCCCGGGGAGCCGCCCCGATGACTGCGCCGATCTCCATTCGCTTGGCGATAAATCCTTCATCGTAGATCTCAGTGACTTGTCCGGTGGCCAAACCGATTTGATTCCCGTAAGCGCTGAAACCGGCTGCCGCGCCACTGGTAATCTTACGTTGAGGCAGCTTGCCGGGGATAGTATCCGCAATCGCGGTCCGGGGATCGCCGCTCCCGGTGACGCGCATGGCATGATAGACGTATGATCGCCCGGAGAGCGGATCGCGAATCGCTCCTCCCAGGCAGGTGGCGGCGCCTCCGAACGGCTCGATCTCAGTGGGGTGATTATGGGTTTCATTTTTGAACATGACCAGCCAATCCTGGTCTACTCCGTCCACTTTGACCTTTACCGTAATGCTACAAGCGTTGATCTCGTCCGATTCTTCCAGATCGTCCAGTTGACCCCGTTTCCGGAGTTCCTTCATGGCGATGGTCGCCAGATTCATCAGGGTGATGGTTCCGGCGGAGTCCCCATGGACAAATCGGCGGGAACCGAGGTAGCTTTGATACGCCTCGAGGAACGCCGGGAGGTACGGGCTTTCGTCAAATTCAACGCCCTCAATCCGTGTTAAAAAGGTGGTATGCCGACAGTGGTCGGACCAGTACGTATCCAAAACCCGGATCTCGGTCAGTGAGGGGTCCCGGCCCTCGGTATTGCGAAAGTAATTTTGACAAAAAACCAAATCGGCCTGGGACATTGCCAGCCCCAATTCGCGGCGGAGTTCTTCCAATTGCTCCGGATTTAATTCGGTAAAACCGTGAACCACCGGCACGTCCGGCGGGCTTTGAAAGTCTGAATCCAGGGTGTTCGGCTTTTCCAGGGAGGCTTCTCGCGACTCCAGCGGATTCAAGCAATATTCCTTAATTCGCTGTTCATCCTGGCTGGTTAAGTTTCCGCGCAACAGAAACAGCTTGGCCACGCGAACCACGGGCCGCTCCCGTTGCGTAAGAATCTGAATGCATTGCGCGGCTGAGTCCGCCCGCTGATCGTACTGGCCTGGTAAGAATTCTACCGCAAGAATCCGTTCTCCGGGACGGACCGGCAAAACTTCATCACATATCTGATCGAGTTGCGGTTCCGCGAAAATGGTAGTACGGGAGCGTTGGAATTCATCCGCGGTAATTCCGGCGATATCGTAACGGTTCACAATCCGGATTCCTTCCAAGTTGTTGACCCTGACATTTTCCTTAAGTTCTTTGAATAAATTCTGTGCTTCCACGTCAAAACCCGGTTTTTTCTCAACAAAGATCCGTTGGATCGCGGTAGTCATTGGAATTCCTCCAAAAGTTTGGCTTCATCAGGATTGGTGTTGCCTGACGCCTGATAAATTCATTATAAGCGGCAAAGCATGATTAGTAAAATTAATAATTTTAATATATAATATTAAATGTTCTAATTGTAACCCTGTCAAATCAACGAGGAGTACCCGTCATGGATATTAACTTCGAGCTTTATAAGATTTTTTACCACGCCGCCACAACCGGCAGTTTTTCTATAGCTGCCAACCGGCTATTTATTACCCAATCGGCTGTAAGTCAAGCCATTAAAAATCTGGAGACCCGACTGGGTACCCAGCTTTTTTTCAGAAAAACACGCCATCTGAAGCTGACTCGCGAAGGAGAATTGCTTCTTTCCCATGTGGAACAAGCTTATAATTTACTCAAAAGCGCGGAATCAAAAATGGCCGAGTTGCAAGACCTGCAATCCGGAACGATCCAGGTGGGAGCCAGCGACACCATTTGCAAGTATTTTCTAATCCCCTATTTACAGGAGTTTAACCGCCGCTATCCAAAGCTGAAGATGAAAGTGATCAATCGGACTTCCGCTCAGATCCTGGAGATCCTTAAAAACGGCGCCCTGGATTTCGGGATCGTCACCTTGCCGCTAAACGATCCGCTCATCACCACGCATGTATTGACGGCCGTCGAAGACATCCTTGTGGCGGCGCCGCATTTTTCCGAACTGCGACACCGCACGTTGTCGCTCGGCGACCTTGCCGGCTATCCGCTGCTTTTTTTGGAGAAAACCAGCGCCACCCGGAGAAATTTTGATGCTTATTTAAGCTCCAAAGCCCTCAGCGTGACTCCTGAACTTGAGTTGGAAAGCGTCGATTTGTTAGTGGAGTTTGCCCGGATCGGGTTGGGGATTGCCCACGTTCAGCGGGAGAGTGCCAGTACACTGATCGCTGCCGGTGAGCTGTTTGAGGTCAAGGTGGAAGAAGGACTGCCCCTGCGTCATTTGGGGATAGCCGCTCTGAAAAACGTCCCGTTTTCCAAAGCGGCTGAATGTTTCATCGCAATGCTGATGAATGAGACCTTTACGTGATCACGTTCGCTCATGAAGCGTCTACGACGTTCAATCATATAGCAGAATGACTGCCAGTAGCACGAGCGGTTCGTTCCCGGTGTTCTCGATCGCATGCCCGTGTCCGCCGCCTGTTAGCGACGCATCTCCCGCTTGAATCTCCTGCCATTGTCCATCCTCATTGAGACGGCCGGTGCCGGAGATAAAATAGAACAATTCTTCTTCCCGGTCGTGCTGGTGAAAACCTATCGATGCTCCCGGTGGCAGGGTAATCTCGGCCATCAGTCGTGCCTTGCCGTTAATCTCCGCCTCTTTGAACAGGTGCTTAATCGTGACTGTCCCGTTCCCTTCGCGCATTCTTTCCCGGAATTCACATTCCATGGCATCGTTTGTTCGTAACATTTCAGTAGACCCCCTTGCAGATTGACAGTATAAAGAAACTCCTACCTGCACGGTAGGAATTTTTAAAAATAGCAATCAATGGTCGAATCAGCGTTTTTTATTATTCAGTTTGAACTGGTCCCAAAACGCACTGTCATATTCAGTGGAATCAGCGGTTGTGCCTGCCTCCATGAGGTTCATAACTTGGTCCATAGTGAGAACCTTATAGTCCTCTTTTTCCTGTGCGGCAGCTGTTTCCGAAAGACTCTCCTCCAACGCATCGGCCTCCGTGTCACCGCGTTCTTCCTCGAGTTTTACTACATTACTGACTTGCGCCACGGTCGGGCTCGAATTGGGAGCGGCAAAACTGCGCCGGGCGGCCGGCAATGGATTCGGCGTATCCCAATCCTGCAATTCATCGCCGAAATTAGTGGTCACCGGACGGTTTAAACGGCTGATAATCTCCGGGCTCAGCTCTTGCAATTTATTGCGAATCGCCTGTAAACGGAGGTTAGGAGGATTCAACCCGGCTAGAATCAGGTAAAGCACAACACTGTCCGTTAAGTTGGGATCGCTGTATAATCCTCTGAACAACGTCGGCGCGTTGGTGAGATTCTGGCACTCCTGATAAACCAGTTCCACGGTCTCCGCATTGATCCGATAGTTTTCGGGGCAAACCAACAAGGCCGCCACCCTTGAACATTCCCCTTCGAAATTATTCTCGGAAAGCAAAGCCGTGACATCTTCGCGCATCGCGTTGGCCAACCATTCCGGTCCTTCCTCGCCATCAAGTTTCAGCTCGATTCGTAATGGCGTGAAGCAACCGGGCGTGTTTAACAGACGGAAGTAATCTTCGCGGTCAAAAACAAACATATTGGAAAGCCGGTTCGGGATCTGGTTTATCTCATCCCACAAGCCCACGATCGCCTCATTGGCATTCGGCCAAAAATTAAGGATCGCCTGATCGCCGAATCTGAGCCGCAATAACTGATTATCGACCAGATAAAGCGGAGTCGGATTGACATCGCTTAAAATGTCGAAACCTTTCAGCGCATTCTTCTGTTCTTCCAGCGATTCGGAGAGCAGGGGTATTGTGGCCAGACAACCGGTGGAAAGGCCCACGCGGCGGGAGATTTCCAGCACATCGGCAGCGATTCCCGTTCCCGTCCCCCCGCCGAGGCAGGCGCAGACTAACACGAAATCGACTTCATAATAGAAATACTCTTCGATGACGTTCTGTACTTTTTCGGCATCGGTACGGATCGCTTCCTGACCGATCCGCGGATCTTTACCTGCGCCGAGCCTGGTTCCGATTCGAATCCGGTACTCCGGAGGAATCCCATTCAAAGCCGCCAAGTCAACCGGGGAGGTATTCACGGCAATCGCCTTATAGCCATGACGGGCGAATAGATCGGCAATTTTCCCGCCGCCTTGGCCACATCCGATGAAACCGAATTGAATCCCTTTATCCTGCATCGTTTTTCCTCCAACATTCGTTGTCGAACACCAGTATTAAAATTCGATCCCTATATTTAATTTGACTAAATTTATCAAAATCCTTTTTGGAAATGAATAATCATGTTCGAAACATGCAAAAAAGCGGGGATTACCCCCGCTTTTTAAACGCTGAGATGGATCTGGATTAACCTTGCAGTCTTTTTTCAAGACTGACCAGTTCATCCTCGATGGCTTGAGGTAAACGATCGAATTTCGTAAAAAATTCTTTCTGGTTGGCAATATCGTTCTGCCAAGCCTCAGGATCCACTTCCAACAAGGAATGCATCGTTTCCTTCGTAATATCCAGACCGGTGAGATCGATAGCATCTTCGGTCGGAACATAGCCGATAGCGGTGGTCTCCGCTTTTCCTTGACCCGCGCAACGCTCGAGGATCCATTTGATGGCCCGGAAGTTTTCACCGAAGCCCGGCCAGATGAATTTGCCAGCTTCATTGGTGCGGAACCAGTTAACATGGAAGATCTGCGGCGGATTGGGAATCTTTTGGCCCATCTCCAACCAATGCGCGAAGTAGTCGCCCATATTGTAACCGCAGAACGGCAGCATCGCCATGGGATCCCGACGGATCACGCCGACCGCGCCGGTAGCGGCGGAAGTGGTTTCAGAGGCCATTGCCGCTCCTACATAAACGCCGTGTTGCCAATTGAAGGATTGATAAACCAACGGAGCCACTTTTGCACGGCGGCCGCCGAAGATGATGGCCGAGATCGGAACGCCCTGCGGATTCTCCCATTCCGGGGAGATGGACGGGCAATTCCGGGCCGGAGCGGTAAACCGCGAATTGGGATGAGCGCCCACTCTGCCGGAATCCGGGGTCCAGGGATTGCCTTTCCAGTCCAGAGCTTCCGCCGGCGGTTCGACGCCCATGCCTTCCCACCACACCGTGCCTTCGGGAGTCAATACTACGTTGGTGAAGATGGTATCTTTTTGAACGGTGGCCAAAGCATTCGGATTGGATTTGGCGCTGGTTCCCGGAGCTACGCCGAAGAAGCCGGCCTCCGGATTGATCGCCCACAATCTGCCGTCGGGGCCGACCCGCATCCAGGCGATATCGTCGCCCACGGTCCATACTTTATAGCCCTTGAAGGTCTCGGGCGGAATCATCATGGCCAGGTTGGTCTTTCCGCATGCGCTCGGGAAGGCCGCGGCAACATAAGAAACGTTGCCTTGGGGATCCTGGATTCCCAGGATCAGCATGTGTTCAGCCATCCAGCCCTCTTTTTGACCCATATAGCTGGCAATCCGCAACGCAAAACATTTTTTGCCGAGCAAAACGTTCCCGCCATAACCGGAACCAACGCTCCAAATGGTGTTATCCTGGGGGAAATGGCAGATAAAACGGCGTTCCGGATTCAAATCGGCTTTGGAATGGAGTCCTTTTACGAACTCGGCGCTCTCACCGAGTTGATCCAGCGCAACTTTGCCCATCCGGGTCATGATGCGCATATTCAAGACGACATAGATGCTGTCGGTGAGCTCAATTCCCACTTTGCTGAAAGGCGAGCCGGGCACTCCCATGATATAGGGAATGACATACATCGTCCGGCCTTTCATTGCGCCATCGAAGAGGCCGGCCAGTTTTTTGTAAGCTTCCTCCGGATCCATCCAGTTATTGGTGGGACCGGCATCTTCCTTCTTTTTGGTGCAGATAAAGGTCAGATGTTCAACTCGGGCGACATCGTTTTCAGCGGTCCGATGGTAAACGCAACCCGGTAATTTTTCCTGGTTCAATTCCAGGAGCTCGCCGGTGCTAATGGCTTCGGCGGTCAACCGCTGTCTTTCCTCCTCGGAGCCGTCGATCCATACGATCCGGTCCGGTTTGGTCATTTTCGCCATTTCGTCGATCCAATTGAGTACTGCTTGATTCATGATGATTCTCCTCTCTTCAACGAATTACTTATGATAAAATTTAATTCGTCAACGCTTCTTTAAAAAACTTTAAATTTACAATTTTTTAAACAAAACCGCGAACTAAAGTAACCGATTGTTAACAATCTGTTCGAAATAAAAAATTGCAATTAAAATTAATTTTATAATGGGATGCCCGTGGTGTCAACCACTTCGACAATGTATACAGTTCTTTTTGAGTTATCCCCAGCCCAACCCCGCAAAAAAGCGATTTGAAGTGTCTCGCAACACCAGTCAAATCGCCGTGTCAACTCCAAAAAACCATCCCCGTTTCGGAAGGTTCATCCATAACCTATCATTTACGATAATCACACGGGTGGATAATTCTTCACGGACGGACAAGTGCTTCCGCCCATTTTCTCGCCTTTTCTTCATTCTCATCGACCATACCTTTTTTGCGCGGCGCAATAAAATCAATCTCGCCGATGATTTCGTTGCCGGCCAACTCCCGCCGCATATTCTCAAAGGTTTTCCCGCGGCCGCCTTCATGACAGCAGAATAAGGCCACTTTTTTCCCCTTGATTTCGCTGGTGTGAAAGAAAGTATTCAAGGCCGGGGCAAAGCTGAAAGCCCAGACCGGCGTCCCGATGAATAACAGCTCGTAATCTGCCGGATCCTTGGCCAGCGGCAATAAGGGCGGCGCTTTTTTGGTCATCACCTGACGTCCGCCCCAAAAAAACTTCATAAACCCTTGGGGATTGATATCCTGCTCCGGTTTCAGCTCCAGCAGATCCGCGCCGCTGGCCGCGGCAATGGCCGATGCCATCAGCCGCGTATTCCCTTCCAGAGAATAAAAGACGACCAGTTTTCGGAGTTGGTTCGACATGACAAATACCCCCTTTTTAATATTTCCTAAATCGGACGGTTGACTCGTGGAAAACCCCAAAAATTTCTGCCTACCTGGTTATGTTACTGATGGCGCGAATTGGATCATTCATCAGTTTGAACGCTTGCTGACAGTGTCCTGTTTTCAACCCCCGGCAAAGGTGATATAATTGTCACTAAATTTGGGAAAGACGAGGTGCGAATGGGAAATGAACCAAGTCATCTGCGTGTATAGCTCATCCAGTTGCGCGATCGCTGAGGAGTATTTTAAAGTCGCCGCTGAGCTCGGACGGGAGATCGCCTTGCGGAAGGATGTCATGCTCTATGGCGGCGGTTTATTGGGATTGATGGGGGCCGTGGCCAAAGCCGTTCACAAAGAGCGCGGCAAGGTGATCGGCGTGATTCCCACGGCCTTGAACGTCAAAGGGGTGGTTTACGAGAACTGTGACGAGTTGGTCGTCACCGCGACGCTTCGCGAACGGAAAGCGATCATGGATAGCCGGTCCGACGCTTTTATCGCCTTGCCCGGCGGCTATGGGACGCTGGAAGAGCTGCTGGAGATCATCACCCTCAAACAACTCCGGTACCACCAAAAACCCATCGTCATTTTGAACAGTTGCGGCTTCTACGATAAACTCCTCGAACAGTTCGAATCGAGCATCACGCAGTCCTTTGCCAAGCCGGAGTGCCGGCACCTCTACTTCGTGACCGACCGAGTCTCGGAAGCACTGCGCTATATCGATAACTACCAGCCCTATCCCTTCAAAGATAAATGGCTGACCGACGTTAAGTGCTAAAGTCTCAGAGAAACCGCTCAAAACGGTCGTGGCGAGCCTTACAGATCGGGCAGATCTCGGGCGGATTCTCCCGGGCGCAAAGATAGCCGCAGACGTTGCAGCGCCAAACGGGATAGCGCAAGGATTGCGGCGGTTCCTTCGCCAGCGCCGCTGCTTTGGCGCTGGCGCGGCGTTCCTCAAGACGGGGCCGGCGATCCCGAATGGAATGCGGTTTGGCCTCGCCCCGGGCGATCTTCTCCGAGACATACAAGGCACAAAAACAACTTCCAAAATCGTTCAAGTCCGGATCCCGGTAATCGCAGGGGCAGACAATATCCCGGTCCTCCTCGGCAATGTCCGAGGCCAAGCGGCACGGACAGACCGGAGCGCCATACCGTTCGGAGTTGACGAGCAACCCCTCGACCAAGGCCATTGTAAATTCCTGATCGGGATTCAGATGATAGCCGGCGGCCGCCGCCTCCCGTTGCAGTTTTTGAAAGAGCGCCGCGACTGCCGCGGGGTCAGCATGATAAGCTTCCTTCATTGGCCAACCGCCTCCCGGATCTCGGCTTCCTGAAACCCGATGATACTCCGGGCCCCCTCGATCACCATCGTCGGAAAGGAACGATCCGCATTCCATTTTTCCAATTCGGCCAGAGCTTCCTCCCGTTCCGTGCCTTCCAACCGGTCCAATTCCACAAAATCAAACGCGATCTCCAATTCTTGCAGCAGCTGTTTGGTTTTGCGGCACCAGATACAGGTGCTCAGCGTGAATAAGAAAATATTCCCCGGAACCCGGCCAGCTTGATGCTGAATGTTTTCGCTATTCATCTTGTCCTCCTGCTGTTGAAGGTCTGGAAAGTGCCTGTCTTGCAGTAGCCGACCTGCCATTCCTTTCAACAAAACGCGCCCCGTTCCTGATTATCGTTCCGTCCCACGCAAATGATCTTGCCCGCAGCAACGTTTCGCCCGTCGTAGCTGATCTGTTGCAACTGGCTCCTCCGCCGGATTGGATAATCTCAGTTTTCTATACTCTATCATAAACGGTGGCATGACGCAATGGCGGAACCATCGGCGTTCTTTCCGGATTCGAAGTTATCCTGGGCGGGATAGAAATTGAATCCGTTTGCGTTCGAAAAAGCTTTCCATGATCAGAAAACAACATATCCATCATGCCAATGAAATCTGTCAGCCGACAAATTGCACGAGGCAGATCCCAAATTGCATTCGCCGTTTCGCAAATGATCTTTGAATGCTTGCAAATTCAATTTGCATGATGGAGCATTGTAATTTGGGGCTGACAAAATAAAATTGCATGACGACAAATATGAATTGTAATCATGCAATTTTAACAATCATACAAAATATCAAAATATCATCATTTTAAATAAATTTGCTGATTTTATTAAGACTCGAAGAGTTATTCATTCCAGAAAGCCGCACTCCGCATGTTGAGGACAATCGATCAGATGGTCGTTGACCATCCCCACCGCTTGCATCAAAGCATAACAAATGGTGGGACCGACAAAGCGAAAGCCGCGCCGCAGCAGATCCTTGCTCAGCGCTTCGGATTCGGAGCTCTGCGCCGGAACCTCGGCCAGCGTCGTCCAGGCGTTCTGACGGGGTTTCCCGCCGTTGAAACGCCAGAGATACTCGTTGAAACTGCCGAATTCGGATTGGACTTTCAAAAAAGCCCGGGCGTTGCCGATTGCGGCCTCGATCTTGCGCCGGTTGCGGATAATGCCCGGATTTCCCAGGAGCTCTTCGACTTTGGCTGCATCAAAGCTTGCAACCTTGGCAGGATCGAATCCGGCGAAAGCGGCGCGGTAGTTCTCCCGTTTCCGGAGAATCGTAATCCAACTGAGGCCGGCTTGCGCTCCTTCCAGGATCAGAAATTCAAAGAGTTTGATGTCGTCATGCACCGGAACGCCCCACTCCCGGTCATGATACTCGATATAGAGCGGATCGTCCCCCGCCCAGCCGCAACGGGTCATGAAATTCACCTTCTTGTTTTCATTTGTATAAGTAATGTATCAAAGGACTCACCTCTCGTCAAGCCATCATTACGGATTAGCGCTCAATTGACTTTAATGCGCTTCACAGGCATTATTCAGTATTAGAGAGTAGATTCCAGTCTCACAATTTTGGCTTTACTGAGTATCAACTTAGCTCCGCTCACACTCTGACTGTACCCGGTTTTAGCCGCACTTCCCCGACTTATCCACAGCCAAAACCATTAACCCGTTAAACGGAACCGTTTATCCACAAAAATAGATCGCTCATCCACAAAAAGAGCTTACTGAACAACTGAGCAAGCTCTCCCATTCACAAAACAAGCTTGCTTATCCACAAAAAGAGCTTGCCGAGCGACTGAGCGAGCTCTCTTATTCACAAAACCAGCTTGCTGATTCACAAAACAAGCTCACTCATCCACAAAAAGAGCTCGCTGAACGACTGAGCAAGCTCTCTTATCCACAAAACGAGCTTGCTAAGCGACTGAATGAGCTCTCTCAGTCACTCAAAGCGATCCGTGATTCACAAAACGTGCTCTTTCAGCTCCTCAACCCGGTCACGTATCCGCCAAACGACGCGCGGAGCCGGGGGTTTTTCTTTAACGGGCTAGTTCTTGATTACTAGCCACATCTAAAAGGGCGTCGGTACGAACTGCCATATGCGATGAGATTGTAACTTACTACCCATAAACGCGTCCAAATCGTCCAACGTTAACTGTTGGGTTTGTGTAGTTGGCAGATCGTACTTTATTAAAAGGAGTTTTTCTGTCTTCCTCATTGCTCTAAGCTCTTTTAAACCCACGTCTAACGCGGGGTTTCTCTTATAAAGAAACCGCTGCTAGACCCGGCAGCGGTTTGAATGTATCAATTACAATAATTATAGTATTACTTCTTTTTAAGAGCTTTCTTTCCGATAGGCACAAGCTGAGGTTGAGCGCTTTTCAGCGCGTAAGGACCCACACCTGAAACCGTATAATAATCTCCATCGGCCGGAGGATTGACCGAATAAGTATTGGCTACTCCATTAATGGTGAGAGATAAAGTGATCGTTCCCGAACCGGAATATCGGACCAACGCCGGCCAATAGTTACCGATCTGGTGGACTGCCCTCAAGGTATAGCTTTCCGTGCCGCCGTTTGTGGAGTCCGCCGAAAATACGCCGTTCGCCGTTGACCCCGATGTAACATCATAGATAATACCATCCGGCTCGACCATGGCAATATCGCAATCTCCAGATGACCATGAAATTTGCGATTTCATCGAATCCTGGCTGCCGAGCAAGGAATTTATAAACTTAATTAGGAATTCATCCCATTGAGTATCCATAGCCAGCTTTAATGTCGTGTATTGGTTAGTTCCGAAATAAGCCTTGTATTGATTGTGGCTATATGGAAATAGGATAGCGACCCCGTATGAAGACCCAGCATGGGTCCCGGTTTCATGATGGCTCAGCACTGTGTTGGAAATAGCCGTTTTTAACGCAGCGGCAGTGTTCTTAACATTAGTATCCATACAATACGCTGGAATGGCATTGGCGAATCCGTACAAATCAATGTTTTCCGGATAGTCATAATAATCCGCCGCCGCCATTGCTTTACCGATATTTGTTAAATCGTTGGAATTATTCAAAGCGGTGGCAAAGGCCGAAAACGACCTCAACAACGAAGGAATGGATCCCAAGTTGATCGCGGAATAAGTCGTGTTTTCACCTGTTTTTGAATAATAGCTGTAAAAATCGTCAACCAAGGTCGTGGTCAAAAACGAAGAGGTCATGTTGGGATTGGCGGTCAAGTGCTCAAGTACAACATCATAATCATTTCCCGTACCTGGAACCGATTCTTCGGAACCGACCAGATAGTCAGCTTCGTTTCGCCACTCGTAGGCTTGTTCCATCATCTGCATTACACAAGCATCAAAATTTAGAACATCGATCTTCTTTCCGGTAGCAGCCCGGGCTTGGGATAAAGCCTGAGCCACTTCATCAGTGGTCAAACAAGACCAGGCATCGCTGCCGGTGGTATCATCCCAACAGATCCCTTTGGCCGAAGCCCCTGGTTTGATCAAGTCTTTGGCCCCGATTGATTTCGTGATCTTATTCTTGTTTCTAACGGAACGCGGATAAACCCCGCCGCCGTGATCCCAAAGTGTAAGCACAGTATGTTGCGCTGGGTATTTTTGTTGGCAATAGACGATAAAATCCGTAAGAGTGTTGGGATTGGACATATCCTTCTCGCCATAATCTTGATCCATTGTTGAAACGATGTTCGAACTATTAGCGTTATCTTTGGTAACTTTATAGAGCCGGGTTCCAGACCAATTTCCATTGGTTGCATCATATAACGGACTACGATCCAATAACACCAATACATTGACATCATTGGTCGAACCGATTTGTTCCATCTCGTTCAAGTCGGCGATAGCTTCTCCTTCGAGATTATTATCGCCATCCATGTAAACTAGAAAATTCCATTTGACACTTGCCTGTTCCTGTATAAAATGTGCAGTAATGGATTTATCTTTATTCATAGTAATATCAGCGGGGTTAGTATCTCCTGAAAGATCCCCCGTCCAGTGATCAAACTTCCATCCCGGGGAAGGATTTGCTTTTACAGTTACGATTGCGCCATTTTCATAGGTCCCTTTTGATTTTAATGTTTCAGAAACTGTACCTTGTCCATCCACATTTGGGGTTAGGGTATATTTTATCTTGGTAAAATTTGCTACAACAGCTTTATTCCTATTCATTTGAATTATTGCAGGATTTGTTATTCCGGTAAGATCACCACTCCATCCAGAAAATATCCATCCAGTATTGCCAACTGCAGTTAAAGTCACATTGGTCCCACTACTATAAGAAGAAGCGTCAGGATCTTTTTGTATTGTTCCCCCTTCGGTAGGGTTACTTGATAGGGCAATTGTATAGGTTTGACCTCCCCCATTACCATTATTTCCTCCACCTCCCCCACCGCAACCCGTCAATATTATAGAAAATGTAAACATTATTACGAATAGAAAGACCAAACCATAACTTTTCTTCACAGATGCCCCTCCTTTTTCTGAATGAAAGTCAAAATGAAATCAATTATTTAAAAACAGGCTTATAAATTCCATCTCCCTCCCATCTCAAAAATTTTTGTAAAACAAACTTGAATCCGATACGTGTCCAACGGATTCGTTTTTACAAATTCAAATTGCCGGATTCACCTTCCTTTGATAACACCAGGTCCCCTGAAAATATAATACCCCACGAATTGGTCGCGATTTTGAATGAAGATCGCCTTCCGCATCTGAAAATACTGGTCATTATTTTTGTAAATCTTAAAACCATTCACCACCATGCTAGTGTTATAAAAACCTTCATGAACGTCGTAGAAATGATTGCTAAATCCGTAAGTATTCTCCCCAAGCCCAATTTCCCGCGGGGTTACGTTGGAACAATAATCAATAATTCTGGTCTCCTGGTTAATCCGCAATTCGCAAGGCTTGTGGTTGCCAAGATTAATCGCTTTAACCTGCCAGAACCCGTTTCGGCTAACGACCGAGACGAATGCGCCGACATCGTTTTCTTCGCATAGCTGTATTGCGTCATGAATTGAAAACTGGTTATCCGCCCGGACTGGATAGAAAGCCGCCAATAAAAAACAGAAGATGGATACGACGATTAACCTTTTCATTCATGATCGCTCCTTGATGACCTAAATCAGAATTTCTTTGGAATTTGTCAGGAAATTATTTGAAAGATATTCTCTCTAACACCATCATTTTCCTACAAGTTGTAAAACTTCTTTAGATATATGAATATAAAAAAACCCAAAGATTATATCCTGGGAAAAATCAATTGCATATGACAGATCCTAATCAAACAAATCGTGGAGCAAGCGAATTGAACTCAAGTAAGTTGATTGCAACCCCACTACTTCATGGTCTGCTCTTTATTGCTCATCCAGGCGATGGCGCCGCCGCCCAGCGCGATCAGAACCGCTCCCATCGCCTCGCCGGTGCTCAGTTTCTCCCCCAGCCAGGCCATTCCGAATACCGCCGCGAAGACCATGGTAGTCATGGAGAGAATCGAACCGGTCGCGGCGCTGCAATACTTATAGGCCGAAGTCATCGTGATCTGGGCGACCAGACCGGTCACCGCGGTTGCCAGCAAAAAGAGCCAGGCAGTCGCGTCCGGCCATTGCCAGACAGGAATCGCAAACACCAATGAAACCAGCAAGCCAAAGATGCTCAAATAAAAAAAGACGGTCCACGCCGACTCGCCGTTCTGCCGTAATTGCCGGACGACCAAAACGGCGAAGGCGGAGAGAATTCCGGAGATCAAGGCCAGGATATCCGGCCAGAAAATACGGTGCAAATCGGGGTGAATCAACAGGCCGACCCCGGCCCAGGATACGATCAGGCAGAGCCATGTGAAAACCGAGACTCGTTCTTTCATAAAAAATGCGGCAATCATCGTGACAAAGATCGGGTAGGTATTATTCAGGACGGTGCTATTGGTCATCGACCCTTTGGCCATGGCGATAAAATAGAGCAAGATCGCGGTACCGCCGAAGATACCCCGGGCGAATAACAGGTCACGGCGGGAAGTCCTGAGATCGACCCGTCCCAGCGCGGCCAGGAACCATGCCGCCACCACGCCGAGCAAGAACCGGAAAAAGACGACTTCGGGTCCAGGAACATTCACAGAAGCCAATTTGGCGAAATAGGCCATTACTGCAAAGCAAAAGGCGGAAAAGAGCATCTGAATCGGACCTTTTAATAAAGAAGCGTTCACCGATGGGAAACCTCGTTTCGTGGAAGAGTCTGGTTATCATTATCGAATGAATATGGGCCAATGTCAAGATCCACGGCCAAACAAAACCCCAGGTTTCTGATACCCGGGGTTTTTGTCAACGATGACTTTCGGACAAAGCTTTCAGATCCTGATAGTATTTTAATTGCTCGGCCGGTACCATCCGGTTTAAGCCGCTGGGATTGGGCAGCAAAAAGTCGGTTACTCCCTCTACCACGCCAGGTTCTTGAATCCCCCAATTGCATTCCCTGCGGCCAGAGAGATATTTATAAATATCCTTGCCCAGATAGGCTGCTATCAAAGGACGGTAATGCCGGAGCAGTTCCAGTAAGTCTGCCGCCCCGGCCCTTAATTCCTCAGGGCGTAATTCGGAAGCGGCGGCAGTGGGGCGCGGCACAATATTGGTGATTCCAAAACCAAGCTTTAATAAAAGCGCATCTTCTTCCGCCCGCATTTTTGCCGGAGTCAAGCCGGACTCGTAAAGAAAACGCCAAAAACGATTGGAGTGCCCGGCAAAATGATGGCGGACGGCGGCGCTCCGCAAGCCGGGATTGATCCCAACGAATAAAATGGTCAGATCCTCCCGTAACAGGTTGGGAAGGATCAACTCTGTGCTACCCAACCTGAGTCTCCGGTTCTTGCGATCGACTATTCGCCCGCTGGCTCCATTTGCCGCATTTATCGCCGATACAGGCCACCAGTAGGCCGGATTGCCGCATCTCCACCACTTCGCATTGATTGGAGCAACCCTCGCAGTCAAAACTCTGGGTGGCTACCGGCTCCATCAGCAACTTCAGCCCTTTAAACTTGGAAGAACTTTTACAGGCGAGCATCTCGTCCCGGGCCAGCAAAGCTGCGCCCACTGCGCCCATCACGTCAAAATGTTCCGGAATGACCAGCGGACAATTTAAAGCTTCTTCAAAAGCCTGCCGGATTCCCAGATTGGCGGCGACTCCTCCTTGAAAGATCACCGGCGCCTTCAATTCCTTCCCCTTCCCCAGATTGCCGAGGAAGTTCCGAACCAGAGCCCGGCAAAGTCCGGCCAGAATATCCTCTAGTTTGTGTCCCATTTGCTGTTTATGGATCATATCCGATTCGGCAAAGACCGCGCATCGACCGGCAATCCGTACCGGATGCCTGCCCTGGGCGGCGCGCATGCCCAGCTCCTCAATGCCAATGCTTAAGCGGGCCGCCTGCTGATCCAGGAATGATCCGGTACCCGCGGCGCAGACCGTATTCATGGCAAAGTCATACACTACGCCGTCACGGATCAAGATTAATTTCGAATCCTGGCCGCCGATTTCAATAATGGTTTGAACCGTTGGCTCCAGATTCAAACAAGCTACCGCGTGAGCGGTGATTTCATTTTTAATCAGATCCGCCCCTACCATCTTGCCGATGAGTTGCCGGCCAGACCCGGTTGTACCGACGCCGGCAATGGTCAAGTCCGGGAATTCCGAGCCGAGACGGGATAAGCCCTCCTGAACCGAACCCACCGGGTTGCCCTGAGAACGAAGGTAGAGCTTGCGGAGGAGCTCCCCCCGCTGATTCAACAACACCAGATTGGTGCTGACCGAACCTACGTCAATACCGAGATAAGCTTGCAAGACGAATTCCCTCCAGACGCTTTGCGTTTCTTCTGCCGCAGTAAATCAATGAAAGCCTCCAACCGGGTTTGAACCCCGGCCTCAGCCGAATGTTCATCAATGATGATCGACAGCACGGGGATGGACAGTTCCCGCGAGACCGTCGGTAAAACTTGCATCGCGACAATCTCGGGCATACAGGTAAAGGGAGCCAGTTGAATCACGCCGTCGAAACGATTGACCCCCGCCTCGACGGTGTGGGCGACCGTCTCCAGTCCGTGTCCCCCCACAAAATTGTGTAAGTAAGGTTTGGCCATCTGTCGCCATTGCCGGTCCCAATCCGGCCGGATAATACTAAAAACCAATTGATCCCGGATCCAGTCGCTCAAATAAATGGTACGGTCCACCGCTACACCCATTTCGCCCAGAGTTTGCTCAATGGCGAAGTTCACGCGCGGTTCAAGCACCATATAAATTTCCCCAACCAACATGATTCGCAGGTCGGGTTCATGTTGTCGGAGCGTGACAGACTCCAATTCGAGACATGCCTGGCGCAATGTCCGGCGAATCTCCGCTTCGAGCGTTGCCTCATCCAACCGGCGGTAAAACTTTTGTTGGAGTGAAGTAGTCAATCCCGGCTGGATCTCAAGCGGCCGGATTCGGTTCGCCAGCCGGTCCACTCGATCCAGGGCCGCTACTTTCAACCATGCCAGGCGTAAAGCGCGGATGAGATCGGAAAGCGTGTTCCGGGGAAAAATGGAATGAATTCGTTCCCATAGTTGCCGAGGATGAGTCTTGGGCGCCTCTAAAAGCAAAAATTGAACGTCGTATCCTAAATCGCGGAGGATTTCCCGTTGTACCTCTCCATAATAGCCAAACCGGCAAGGGCCCACCCCGCCGGCCATCAAAATCATTTCCGCCCCCGCCTCCATGGCCTCAAGATAATTCCCTAGATTAACCTTCAAGGGAAAACAGGCAAATTCCGGGGCGATTCGAGCTCCTAGGGCGATGGTTCGGTCGGAAATCGGCGGGGGTACGACCGGCTCCACTCCTAGTTCTGAAAGTAAAGTTCGTAAGGGAATATAGGTATTCCCGATATGCGGGAAAGTTACCTTTAGCATGCTTTTCTCCGGTAAGTAACTAAATCGATAAAAGCTTCCAAGCGCGTGATAAAACCGGCCTCACCGCTATGTTCTTCGAAATAAAGTTTTAGCAAAGGCTTTTGGGCATCCTTGATCTTCCGTTCCAACAGATCTCCGACAATCGCTTCCGGTCCACAAGCAAAGGGCAAGACTTGAATAAAACCGTCAACCGCCGGTTCCGATGAACTCAACATCCAATCCAGCGCATCGAATTGCGATTTTCCAAGGGTCCAAAATAAATCTTTGCTCAACTTTCCCGAACCGACGCCATTAAAAAAAGGCGGGGTCATTTCAGGGGTTACGATTCGAACATCTTTTTGAGCTAAATAATCCAGTAATCCCAAGTTGAAGCAGGAATCATACAGACAATACGGGTGTCCCAGTAAGCCAAAGGTTAGCTGCCGGCCGGTGGCGGCCAAAAGATACTCTTTCATCATTTGTTGCGCCGGGGTGAGGCTGTTTTCAAGTTTTGCCGGCGACGACCAACCCAGGGAATGAACCGATTTTGTTAAACATTGCATCATATCGGTTACAATGGGTCCAACTTTCAAGACGAGCATTTTTTCCCGCAAGTGAGGCAAGGCATGAGCGACAATATCGGGAAGGCCCATAAATTTAGGACATACATAAGCAGTTTTTTCGACTCGGATGAGATGGGGAACGACAACGCGTTCTACCTTTTCGTCTAGTTCAAGAAGGTGTCCTAAGAAAATTTTCATGGGCAGGCATAACTCCTCGATACCCGCCTCCGCCCCGGCGGCAATGGTCCGCCGTTCGGTGGGTTTAGAGACGACAACCGTAGCTCCGCATTGTTTGTAAAAATCGTGCCATGTATTCCCATACCAGTAATAAAGCAGTGCCCGCGGAATACCGATTTGCAAGCGTTCTCACCTTCGATTTACAATAATTCGAAAGACCAAGCCGAGAGCGGTTCATTATCAACATTTCGCAATCTGAAATCTATTTTCCTGCTTTTTATGTTCCATTGTTGCATCAATTCTGGAAAAGGACTTTGAACTCAATGCTGAAAATGACTGCGTTTTAAAACTTCTTGCACGGCAATGGTCGTAATCCTGGCCCCATCTTCTTCGAGGTCGGCGTCATCCATTTTGCCGAGATCGCCGATTCCAATCACGATCGGAATCTGCAATCGATTAATCACATCCACCGTATCGCCTTCGACTTTGACGTGTCCTTCCGGTTCGGGATTGCCGTCCTTATCCACTGGTACCGAAACAATCTTTCCCTCACGGGTCACCGACAGATCCACGGGCACGCCTTCCACCCTTGCCGTGTTGGAAGCGACTGCAATGACCCCCAAAATTTCAATCGCCGGATGTTTCGCCAACGCTTCCAGCGCTTCTTCGCCACTGGCTTTTTCGCGCGAACCGCAATCGTCAACCATTACCAGAACCGGATCATAGGGAGTTTCTTGAACTGCTTCGGCGATATCATTCCCGGTGACAGGGGTGGGATTGCCGCCGGACAGCGAGATCGCGCGGCCTCCCACATTCTGTGCCACTTTTTCCACGACTTTTTTAGCGACTCGATCTCCATCAGTGATGACAATCACTTTTCTTTTGGTCATGAAGTTAGCTCCTTCACTTTTTTCACTAACCGGACCAAACGCCAATAACTGCCGCGAATTCCCCAAGCGACAATGGTTCTGCCAGGTGTAACCATTTTCAATCTCCGCGATAAAAAACCTCCGATACGGGTGATCCAATTAATCGTGGCGAGTGTATCAAAGAAACGCCATTCTTTTAAATTCGCCCGTTCATGTAAAATAAAATAAAGCGTCTCCAGGCTCAACGAACGTTGGGATCCGAAACCCAAGACATAAACTTCATTTCCGTGCGGGTCCTTTCCCATATAAAGGGGGATACCCCGATCCGAGGAGTCAGCCTTATCAAACTCCCCTAGAGAGGTAATCTCTCGAACCGTCGGAATTCGCTCCATGGGTAGTCGGTTCAGATGCAAATATGCAGCAATAATCGACGAATGAGCCCGCCCATAACAAAAATAGAAGATTTTCATTTTGACCGGTCTCTCGCAATCGATTGAAGTGTCCGCCGGACGATGGTAACCAAAAATGGGAAAGAAATTATGGTGCCGAAGGTGACCATCGGTCTCCCGATCTTTACCCATCCCATGGCGCGAGAGGAAAACCCTCCAGTCACCATGAATGGATTGAATAGTTGGACGCAACTTACAAAAAGATAATCCTTCGGGTCTTCTCCATTCAACCGGAGAAACTCCGTTATCAAGTGAATGACAAGGCGGGGAGAGTTTCTCCTTCCTAAAACAAACACCTCGTTACCATCCGCATCATCGCCGACTTTGATTAGTTTGCCATGTTGAATACTGGTGGTGCGATCGAAGTATGGGATCCGTTGAAAATCGGAAAAATGCGGCAACCGATCTTTCGGGATAATCCCCAAATGAATCGCAGCAGCTGTGGTCGACGCATGCGCTCCTCCGTAACAATGATAAACAATCTTCAAGAAGATTCCCCGTTATGATCGGGATCGGAAGGATCATTTTTCCGTTTTTCCTCTGATTTCTCACCCAAGGCTCCGGCAAACTCTCTGCGGATACTCTTCAATCCGCTATGATTCAACAAGAGAAATAACCCAATGCCGCCGAGCGCCGCCACCACAATCCAAAAGGTATTTCGCATGCCGCCCCGGTTGACGACGCCGGCGCCAACATTGCCATATAACACATCTTTGGCGGCAGCCGCGAATAGACTTGCCCCACGTTCAGCAGCAGCTTTGCTGTTCGTATGTGAGCCTATTTCAAGCAGCATGGTCCGCGGGCCTAAATCCTGATTGTACTTTCCTCTGCCGTAAAAAATTCCTTTGATCAAACCAGGCGCTTTTTTGTCGACCGAGGCTTTAATCTGTTTGGCAAAATCATTGGAAGCTTGAAAATTAGGATTTTGTCTGCCTACCACCAATTGAACCTGAGTCACGTTTTCTTTATTAACGACCGCGGCATACTCTTGGCGGGGAACCGCGTCGCGATGGACATCCAGCAGAACCGTCGGTTGCTGTTTCAAGAGCTGGGCAGCGGTCCGCCTCGAACGATCATACGCCAGTGCGTCATGAGGGTCATGGGGGACTTTTGAATGAACCACCGGCACTCCCAACTTTTCAAATGACCTGGTTAGCGTGTCTCCAACTTGGAATATGCCGCCGTTCCCTCTCTTACTGGAGACTCCGTCGCCCTCAACATAGGATTCGTCGGAATGAGTATGATAGATGGCAATGGGTCCCCTTTGCTTTACCTCCGAACGAAAGAAATCCCCCCGAAACAGGCTTGACAGGAAACCTATGACTTCAGTCCAGGCACTCACTTTCAAGGCATCGGACTTTACCATCTTCACCTTGGCCAGGTTTCCGGAGACCCGGTACACCCTAAAAAGTTGGTTTTTACTGTTAAGGTATTCGTCTCCCACCACCACTTCATGTGCCGTCCGGGTGATAACCTGCCCGTGATTATCTTTTAAGGTCATATACTTTTGATTGAGTTCGCTCTCGCCTAAGGCCGCGGCCGTAAACATTAAGCATAATAGAATGGCGACGCCGATTGAACCGATCCAACGTTTCATTTTTCTTCCTCCTTTCCCGTGCCCTCCGGGTGATCAAGCGCTTCCCGCAATTCCGCGGGACGCTCCTCCCGCACCGGGCCTCCTTGCAAAGCCTCTCTACCTTCACCGATGATCTCCGCCAGCAGCACCGCCAGGATGCTGGCCACTACAATCGTATCGAACGCGCCCGCGCCCCCGATCAATACTGGAGCGGAAATTCCCAATCCGATGACCTCAAAGAAACGAACCACATCCATGGCGATCAATCCGACTGTTGCGATGATAAAGGCCAGCCGCCGGGATCGGCCGACCACATAGGCAATGACCGCCGAGAGAATCGCCCATAAATATTGCGGTTCAATGATCCCGGATTTCGTATCGAACCGATAGAGTCGGCTCACCCCGTACAGAACGCCGACCGTTACCACAATTCCGATGAGGGAGCGGAGCCATTCCTTGGCTGAACCGGCTTTAATCAAAACGTAAATGGCTAATCCCAGCGGCAGGAGCGCTCCTCCGATATTGAGGGTGACTTTGGGATTACTCCAAACCGGAATATCGATAAAGCTGCCGACGACTAAAGCGCCGATAAAGATCAGACCACCCCGGTCGCTCAGATACAGGCGATCCAATACTTGATGCGCCATTCCCAGAAAGATCAAGATACCCACTACGACTAATAACAGAACCCCAATCATCTTTCCGACCTCCTTTACTCTACAATAGATTCTCCTGCGGAACTGTGCTTATGCTCGAATTTGAAAGGAAGTAAACAGTTTATTTGCCAGAAAAGTCGGAGCAATGCCAGAAGCTGGTTTGAGGAGTGTGATGTTTTGGTTAACCCCGAACGACACGGTAACTGCAGCTAAAAAGTTCGGAGATCCTGCTGGAGTTCCTGGATAATTTTCCGAAGCTTCCGGCCGATGGTCCGAAGTTTCAGGATGGTCTTCCAAAGCTTTCGGAAGGCCGTCCGAAGTCCCCGGAAAGTCCTCCCGGAACCCGGGCGGGACATCCGAAGCCTTTGGAAGGAAGGGAAGGGACGATCGCTTTCTTGCCGAAGCCTCCGGAAGATATTCCCGGTACTTTCTCCGTTTTAGATAGAGGTCCTGAACTGATTCTCCAGGTTCAGAGAGACCATGGGAGGGATTCGAGAAAAGTACGGAACAAAGTAAAAACCCGGGGCTTTGGTTGGCCCCGGGTCGGATCATCAGGCAAGTAGATTGCAGATTCAATGAATTTATTTTTTTATAAAAGCACCGAGATTTTGGGAAAAGTTATCTTCGGATTGTTGATTTAAAAACTCGTCCGTTTCTTGCTGGTCTTGATCCTGGGCTACTTCTTTGAGGCTCACCGAAACTTTCCGGTTGGCGGTATCGATCTTCAGGATTTTAACCCGAACCTCTTCGCCGACTTTTAAAACCTCGTCCGGCTTGCTGATTCTGCGATCGGCAATTTGCGAGATATGAGCCAGCGCGTCGATTCCGGGCGCCAGCCGGATGAATGCCCCAAAGCTCTCCAGGCGGACAACAGTTCCCGGATAGACTTCGCCTTCAGCGAAGTTCAGGATGGCGGAATGCCAGGGATGTTCCTGGATCTGTTTGATCGATAGCGAAATCCGCTTGGCGGCAGGATCCACTTTGGTCACCAGGACCTCAACCCGTTCGCCGACCTTTAATACTTCCTGGGGATGCTTTACCCGGTTCCAACTGAGTTCCGAGACATGGACCAAACCTTCCACACCCGAGCCGAGATCGACGAAAGCGCCAAAATCAGCCAGCCGGGTGACAGTTCCCTGACGCCGCTCGCCCTCGGTGATGGTAGCGAAAATTTCGGCCTCCGCCTTTTGCCGCTCGGCTTCCAACAGCACCCGGCGGGAAACCACCACCCGTTTCCGGGAACGTTCGAATTCAATGATTTTTACTTGAATCTCCTGTCCCACCAGAGAATTGAGATCCTTTTCAAATCCCAAGAAAGCCTGGGAAGCAGGCATGAATGCTCTTATCCCGCTGACGGATACGGAAAAACCGCCCTTGACGGCTTCAGAAACCTTCCCGTCCACCACCCGTTCCTGCTGAAAAGCTTCTTCCAGCTGAAACCAGACCTGTTGTTGGTCGACCAACCGTTTTGAGAGCAGGATTTTATCCTCGGATCCGGTCTTGGTGACCATCACTTTAATTACATCGCCCACTTTGACGAGTTCCTTGGCGGAATTCACCGGTTCGGCTGTCAATTCTGCGAGCGGAATCGTTAAGTCGGATTTGCCGCCGATATCGACGAAAACGGTATCATCACGAACTAAGATGACTTTTGCATCGATGATCTGTCCGGGAGTGAGTTCTCGAAAACGATCTTCCGGCCAATCGTAATTCATAACCTCCTGTTCTTCCCCATCCTGAACCGCCATTTGATTCTCTTTCGTTTCGATAGATTCCGCAGACACTGCTTGTTTACCCCCTAAATTCCTTATTTTCTGGATCACTTCATCTATTTGATGGTCCGGGGTTGAAGCGCCGGCAGTAACTCCTACTTGCTGCACCCCTTCGAACCATTCCGGCTTTAATTCATTGCTGGATTCCACTTGATGGGTCGGTGTACCGGAAGCCTGACTGATCTCGGTCAATCGTTTCGTATTGGCGGAGTTCCTGCCGCCGACCACGATCATGATATCCACTTTTTTACTCAGTTCGGCCGCTTCCTGCTGGCGTTGGGAAGTTGCCAGGCATATCGTGTTAAAAACCCGGACTTCTTTGGTTTGTGCAATTAACTCCGAAACGAGCCTTTGGTATCCGGCAATGTCCTGAGTGGTTTGGCTGATGACTCCGACTTTGGGCCCGATCCCGGACTCCGGCAGAGCCTCCTGGCCGTGGATCACGAAAGCGTTGCCGCCCACTGACTCCAAGACCCCGGCCACCTCCGCGTGTTCTTTTTCGCCAAAAATAATCACCTGATAGCCTTGGTCGACGAGAAACACCGCCAGTTGTTGAACGTTTTTCACAAATGGGCATGTCGCATCGACAATTTCTAAATTTTGGGCGGCCGCTTCGCGGTAAACACCCGGTCCAACGCCATGGGAACGAATCACTAACCGGCCTGCCGGCAAATTGCGGATATTGTCAATGACTTGGAGGCCGTTTTGTTCCAATTCCTCCACGACTGCCGGATTATGGATCAAGGGACCCAGGCAAAAAACCGGCGCGGACCGATCTTGGAGCGCCTTCTGCACCATCTCCAAAGCCCGTTTGACCCCGAAACAAAAACCGGCTGACTTTGCAAGGATGATTTCCATCGGCGCCGGCTAAACCGGCTTCGCCCCCTTTTCAAGCGCCATGCTCATCAATCTTTCGATTACCTCCTCAATCGTGAGTGAGGTCGTATCAAGCAGGATCGCATCCGGCGCCTGACGTAAAGGATTGACTTGCCGGGTGCTATCAAACAAATCGCGCTTCCGGATCTGGTCCGTCAATTCCGCAAGATCGGTTTGAATCCCTTTTGCTTGCAGCTCCAACCAACGCCGCTTCCCACGTTCTTCGGCGGAAGCGGTTAAGAAAACCTTCAATTCAGCGCCCGGCAGGACAACCGTGCCAATGTCTCTTCCATCCATGACGACTCCCGAAGCGTCCGCCATTTTGCGTTGTAAATTAACCATGGCTTCGCGAACTCCGGCCACTGCCGCCACCACTGATACGTTACTGGTCACCTCCAGGCTGCGGATGGCTTCGCTTTCATCGTTGCCATCGACAATGACCCGTAATTCGGGCTGTCCGCAAACGCCTTTCTTGTACTGTAATTGAATCTGAATCGTATGCGCCAATAAAGTCAGTTCTGCTTCGTTTTGGAGATCGAGCCCGAGCTGCAAGGCTTTTAGAGTGACAGCCCGATACATCGCTCCGGAATCAATGTAAATATAATTGAAACGTCCCGCTATTGCCTTGGCAATCGTACTTTTGCCCGATCCGGCAGGGCCGTCGATTGCAATCGCAATCTCTTTGGACATCGGTAACCTCCATTTGCGGAAGATTAATCTTGTTCCTCGGGGTCGGAGAGATCTTCCCGGCCCTGATGCACGATCCGCAAAGTCTTTTCTAACTGTTCTTCCAACTGCCGCAGAATTTGCTCCGCATACTGCACGGCACCGCTCTCAACCTGCTCTGCTTCCTGCTTGGCCTGGAGCATAAGTTGTTCAGATTCCTGTCGAGCATAGGTAACCAATCGTTCGGCTTCCTCTTTGGCACGGATAACAATCTGGTCTTCGTTGATCAATCGTTGGGCATAGGCTTCAGCTTCCCGCAAAATGCGTTTGGCCTCTTCTTGGGCTTGTTCCAAATAACGTTCCTTTTCCCGGCTGACCCATTCGGCTTCTTTGATCTCTTCAGGGACCGCCGAACGAATCTTCTCCAACAGCTCCTCCAATTCGTCGATATCCACCATTACCTTTCCCGCGATTCGAAAATTGGAAGCAATCAAATCTTCAAGATGATCCAAAAGCATCATGATATTCATCATTGACCTTCGACTCCTAAGTAATTGAGAATTTATTGACTAAGGCCGCTGCGACTTCCGGCGGCACCAGATCCTTGATTTCGCCGCCAAATTGGACCACTTCCTTTACCATGCTTGAACTCAAAAATGAATATTCATTTTTGGTCATCATGAACATCGTTTCGATCTCCGGGGCCATTCTTTTGTTATTCAGCGACATTTGAAACTCAATCTCGAAATCCGAAATTGCCCGCAAGCCTTTGATAATCAAGTTTCCTTGCACCGCCCGGACAAAATCCACCAATAATCCGCTAAAGAATAGGACTTCGACATTGGGGAGATGCCGGGTAGCGCTTTTAATCAATTCCACCCGTTCTTCCGCCGTGAAAAGCGGTTTTTTATTCGGATTCTTCAGTACCCCCACAATCACCGATGGAAATAACTGGGCCGCCCGTTCAATAATGTCGATATGCCCATAAGTAATGGGATCAAAACTGCCCGGACATACTGCTTTCACCGAATTCTGATTGATTGTCATCAAACTGTACCTTTCGTTGTTTATTGATTGTCTATTTTAAAAAAAGTCAATCCGATATCGCCATAGTTGCGTTCATCAAATAATTTCAAACGTATCCCCTCAAACCGAACGTCCCGAGGGTGCTCAGCCACCAATTGACCATGAGGCTTGAGCAGGTTCAAGTCGGCGATGGCATTGATGGTGTCCGTCAAAAGTCCGGCTTGAAAGGGCGGATCTAGAAAAATTAGATCAAATGTCATTCCTTCCCTGTCGAACAATTTTAATGCCCGGGACGCCGGAAGATGGAGAATCCGTGGACGATCCTCCGTCAAAAGAATTTTGCAGTTTTCCTGGATCAATCGAATGCTGGATAAATTTTCATCGACCATCGTCACCGCAGTGGCACCTCGACTAAAAGCTTCGATACCGATGGCGCCGGTTCCGGCAAAAAGGTCCAAAAAAGCGGCATCCATGATCTTGATTCCGATGATATTAAATAAAGCTTCCTTAACCCGATCGGCAGTGGGACGCACCCCTTTATGTTTGGGGCCGTTAATGGCCCGCCCCCGATACTTTCCCGCAATTACTCTCATTGTGAGGGTAAGGCCACGATTCCGAGAGTATACGGACCACCGTGGGAGCCGACAATCGGGCCAATCGTATTCGTGAAGGATTCGGCGATCACCAGCCGGGATTCGGCCGTCTTTTGCAAAATGAGACCCAATTCAGGGAGATCGGTATGAAGAAAGCAGATTAGAAGTGGTTGGGAGCCAAATCGTTCCACCAGATGGTTGACAATTTGTGACGCTACCTTCTGAAAGTGACCTCGTATTTTTTCCACCGGAACAATAATCCCTTTTTCAATGGCGAGAATCGGTTTAATGTTAAGCAAACCTCCCAGCAAGCTTGAAGCCTTGCCGATTCTTCCGGTCCGATGCAAATATTCTAAACTGTTTACTGTAAAATAAACGCCTACTTGCTCTTTCCATTTTTCGATGTTTTCCATGATAAGTGCCGGTAAGGCTCCATTTATCGCCAAACGCGCCGCTTTTAAAGCGATTAAGCCCAAACCGGCCGAAACATTGCGGGAGTCGATAACATGAACTTGGATATCTTTTTCGAGCATTTCCGCAGCCAATTCTGCCGAACGGGCAGTGCCGCTCATCTCTTTTGAAATGTGCAGCGAAATGATGGTGTCTCCTGGTTTGGCGATCTGCTGATAAACCTTTAAGAATTCTCCTGGCGCCGGTTGTGAAGTATTGGGCAGGAGATCCTCATTACGAAGCCGATTGTAAAACTCCTCGCTCCAGATATCCTCCCCATCTTTTAATACCTCATCGCCGAAATGAATATTTAATGGAACAACCTTGATTCCAAATTCTTTAATGACCTTTCCCGGTAAGTCCGCGGTACTGTCGGTCACGATATGTACCGTCATCAGAACACCCCTTATTCTACGGAAAAGAAATAATAGTATAATGGCTGGCCGCCGTAATACAGCTCGATCTCGGCCTGGGGGTAGGATTCTTCCAAGTGGTTTAATAAATTTTGCGCCGTAGCCGCAGTAACTTCAGCGCCATAATAAATAGAGATTAAGCCGCTGTTCGAATTGGGGATCTGCTTTAGCGTCGCGGCGACGACTTCCTCCGGAGTGTTTCCGGAGAAAACGACGTTACCATTAACCAAGCCGATGGTATCACCTTGCCTGATCTCTAAATTTGCAATTGTTGTGTTCCGTACCGCATAAGTAACTTCGCCGGTGATCAGCGATCGCCCTTTCTCCGTCATGCTTTCCACATTCTCGTCCAGGCTTTTATCATCAGAAAAGCTTAGCATCGCTGCTAAACCTTCCGGAATACTTTGGGTTGGGACCACGCGCACTTTTTTATTATTGACCAAGTCCTGTACATGCGAGGCCGTCATTACGATGTTACTGTTATTAGGGAGAATAATGACCTCTGAAGCGTTCAACGAAGAAACTGCTTTCGCCAAATCTTCAATGCTGGGATTCATCGTCTGGCCGCCATTCACAATGCCTTGCACTCCCAGGCTCCTGAAGATCTTTTCCAAGCCATCCCCGGCAGCCACCGCTATAATGCCAATCCGCCCGTTACCTTGCTCCGCGATTTGCTTGGCCAGTCTTTGCTGGCTTTGCTCGATCATATTATGAATCTGGATCTCGAACATCTCGCCGAAACGCACGGCGAAATCCAGAATCAGACCAGGATTGTTCGTATGAATGTGGATCTTTACAGTGTTTTCATCCCCTACGACCAATAAGCAGTCGCCATGCGGACTGAGGCTGTTTTTAATATGTTCTAAATCCAGTTCTTTCCCTTTCAAAATAAATTCAGTGCAATATTGAAAATTAATCTCGGAATCGGGAAGCAACTCGTTGGCGGTATACGACGAAACACTCTTCACATGGTCGCTGGTACTCAACACTTCCTGGGGAAACTCCGGGAAAGACTCTCCGTTCATTTGCCGGGCGATCCCTTCGGTAAACCACACTAATCCTTGTCCGCCGGCATCAACGACTCCCGCTTGTTTTAAAACTGGAAGCATCTCCGGTGTCCGGGCCAGAATTTTCCGGGCGTGTTGGTATATTTCCATCATGAATTGGGATAATGGAATGTCACGCACCACATTTTCTTCAGCGAACTTGGCCATCTCCCGGATAACAGTCAGAATCGTACCTTCTACCGGTTGGCGAACCGCTTGATAAGATAAGGTATAAGCTCCTTGAATCCCCAATGCCAACTCATACTTGGTCAGTTTTTCCAAATCTTTCGGTAATGCCTTAACAAATCCTCGAAAAAACTGGGATACAATCACACCGCTATTTCCTCGGGCTCCCATCAAAGCGCCGTATGCTGCAGACTCTAATAGATCAATCACCCGTAATGACTGGTTGTTGTTGAGTTCCCGCAATGCCGACTGAAAGGTCAAATACATATTGGTTCCGGTATCACCATCGGGTACCGGAAACACATTCAAAGCATCCACTTCCGCTTTATGATTATAAAGACTTGTCGTTCCAGAAGCAATTAGTTGTTTTATTTGTATACTATCGATCGCTTCCTGCAGCAACAGAGTGCCCCCTTACCGAATCACTTTTTATTTGTACGTACACTTTGGACTATCACATTCACTTTGGAAATTTTCAAACCAAGCTGCGTTTCGACCGCATATTTGACGCTTTCAATGACATTATTTGCCACTTCTTTGATTCGGACTCCATATTCAACGATGATCGATAAGTCAATATAAACCTGTTCATCATCATTGATGGTGACTTCAATGCCCTTGGTTAAATTGTCTTTTCCAGTTAACAATTCGGAAATACCATCCTGGATATTCCGCGAAGCCATACCAATCACACCGAAACACTGTAAAGTGGCGATTCCCGCAACCATTGCAATCGCATTATTCGAGATGTTGACAAGACCTAAAGGACGACTTTGAGAAGACTTAGTCGTTTCCGACACGCCTTTCCCTCCTTATTTCGCGCCAAAAATTTGAGCACAACCGGAAATATTATTCGCGATAAAAAAACTTTTTCCTTCAATTTTAAAAAATGATGAATTATTGAGTCGCTTTATTTAATTCAACCAATAATTCATCCACTGGTATGTTATGCATTTTCGCGCCATTTTCGATTGTTTCCATGGTCATGCCCATGCATCCTGCACAACCCATGCCGAAATGTTCGAAAATTGCCGAAGCTTCGGGACATATCCGTAGCACGTCGATAATTCGAGTTTCTTTCGTTATCATCATATCACTCCTTGCTAAAACCAGAGCGTTGAACGCCAAACTTGAACTATCGATTTGTTAACACTTAAACGTATCATACCACAAACCGATACTCCATGAATACCTGATTAGCACTATCTTTATGAATAAATTTCGCGGTTTTCCAATTAAATTCCTCCTGTTTTTTCAAAATGTTCGCCTTGTCTCATGTTTACCAAGGAATCCTCCGCCCTATGTGGACCACCTCCGTAAGAACTTAGAGATTAATTCTGGTTTTAAAGATATACTTCTTTCATATATAAAGGTTTGTCTAACTTTCCGCTTGTCAGTAAGATTTCTTTATGGTAAAATTAGTTTGCTTTAAAAAAAGCATGTTATGATGGAGGTGTATCAATTGTCTAACCGTTGTTCAATCTGTGGCAAAGGCCACCAAACAGGGAATCTGGTGAGCCATTCAAATATTAAGACTCATCGTCGCTGGAAAGTTAATTTGTGCTCGGTCAAAGCCATTGTTGACGGCTCTACTCGCCGAATCAGAGTGTGTTCCCGCTGCTTGCGTTCGAACAAGGTAAAGAGGGCTATCTAGTACTATAATTTTAAAAAAGACCTACGGGTCTTTTTTGTTTTTGCCGTTCAATTTTACAGATAATTTCGGAATATTTTGTACACCAAACGGGGGTGTTTCGGCTTTGTCTCGCTATGGTCCCATGCAACTTTTTTCCGGTACCTCCAATCCTATGTTGGGAAAAGAGATTGCGGATTACCTCGGTGTGAAACTCGGCGGAGTTCAGATATCCCGTTTTGCCAGCGGGGAAATTTATGTTCGATTTCTGGAAAGCATTCGGGGTTCCGATGTCTTCATCGTCCAATCGTTAGTCAATAATGTCAATGATTCCATTATGGAAATGTTGATCATGATCGACGCCTTGAAAAGAGCCTCGGCCGGAAGGATTACTCCGGTCATCCCTTATTATGGATACGCTCGCCAGGAAAAGAAATCCGCGCCGCGCGAACCCATAACCGCGCGGATGTTAGCCGATATTATCTCGGCAGTGGGCGCCGATCGTGTCATTACGATGGATTTACACGCCCCGGCCATTCAAGGTTTCTTCAATATCCCGGTCGATCATATGACGGCCCTACCGATGCTCGCCCAGTACGTGACGCAAAAGAACATTCAAGATGGCGTAATTATAGCGCCGGATGCCGGTAGTGTAAAAAAAGCCGAAAAGCTGGCTACGCGCTTAGACATGCCATTAGGCGTAATGTATAAGCGTCGCCCGGCTCCCAATGTAGCTGAAATGACCTTTTTTATCGGCGATGTTAAAAATAAAACTCCGATTATCATTGACGATATGGTCGACACTGCCGGCAGCATCATGCAAGTAGTGGATGCACTGCTGGAGAGGGGGGCCAAACCGGAGATTCATTTATTAACCACGCACGGTTTATTTTCACCGCCCGCGGTAGACCGATTGCGGCATCCGGCCATCAAAGAGATTGTAGCCTGTAATACGGTGCCGCTTCCTCCAGAAAAATTTCTTCCGAATGTCACTGTTTTATCCGTGGCTCCTTTGTTTGGGGATGCCATTCGCCGAATCCATCAAGACATCTCCGTGAGTGTCCTCTTCGATTGAGAGACGGCCTTTCCAGATTTCTATTCGATTCGAAGAAAAACCCGGTACATTTCCGGGTTTTTTGATTAACTGAGTATCAACTTGGCTCCGCTCACCCGCTGACTGTACCCGGTTTTCGTCACACTTCCCCGACTTATCCACAGCCAAAACCATTAACCACGTTAAACGGATCCGTTTATCCACAAAAACAGATCGCTGATTCACAAAAGGAGCTTGCTGAGCGACTGAGCAAGCTCTCTTATTCACAAAACAAGCTTGCTCATCCACAAAAAGAGCTTGCTGAGCGACTGAGCGAGCTCGCTTATTCACAAAACAAGCTTGCTCATCCACAAAAAGAGCTTGCCGAGCGACTGAGTGAGCTCTCTTATTCACAAAACAAGCTTGCTCATCCACAAAAAGAGCTTGTTGAACGCCTGAGTGAGCTCTCTTATTCACAAAAAGAGCTCGCCCGACGACTGAAAGAACTCTTTTTCCTCAAAAAGAGCTTGTTCAGCGATTGAAAGAGCTCTTTCAGTCACCCAAAGAGATCCGTGATCCGCAAAATCACTCTTTCGGCTCCTCAACCCGGTCACGTATCCGCCAAACAACGCTACTTGACGCCATGACTTATCCTTCAATCCCTTCGTGAATGAGCGGAGCGAACTTGATAATCATTTCGATTATTCTTTTATTCTTTTTTACCAATTACGGCCGGACGAATCTCCCAGCGAATCCCCGATGGGATGGTCATACGGAGACTGGCTGTTTCTCTACGGAAAGAAAGCCATCCCAGTCCCGATATTGCCAGATCCGAGTTGGGTTGCAGGGTGATTGTCTCCGTAACCCATTCAATCTTCCTGCGGCAACTATCGCAGCATGGATTCAACCAATCGGGTTGGTCGTCTAACAACGCCCGAATTTTACTGTTGTCGGTCCGATGAATCATTAATTCCGGAGATGCGAAACTGATTACGACTACCTCCGATTCCGTTAAAGATTCCAAACCGACCAAGCCTCCGACGATCAGTCCTTTTCCCGGCTTGATCCCCCATAGCTTCTGCTGGATCTTGCGTTCCGGCAAAAGCAAACTGGCGCATTTTGTGCATAAACGATCGCTAAAACGATCTCCGGGGTTCAACCCGGGCGTGTCGATCAAGGTGTTGCGCCCCTTGAAGATGCTCCAGTTGCTCAAGCCCATGGTGGTACCGGGGAAACGAGAAATCGTAGGTCCAAAATCAGCGCCTTCTTTATTCAAAATGCTTTTTACCAACGATGATTTGCCGACGTTGGAGACTCCCAAAATGGCAATTTTGGTCCCGGAAGCGGTTGCTTTCTGCAGCCGCTCTTTTAAAGCGGTGATTCCCTTCTCCTTGAGTCCGCTGACGGCACAAATCGCCTTGGGAGCCTTTAATCCGATGTGCTGTACATAGCTGGCGGCATAATTGGTTACTTCCTCGGTTTTCGTACGTTCCGGCAATAAATCGATTTTATTGAGGACCAACAGATACGGTTTGTCCCCTAAAAATCCGGACCAAACCGGTAAACTTCCGGTAAGATCAGAAAAGTCAACCACTAGCACCAGTAGATCACTGAGCGTTATGGCTTTCGTAATGTTTTCCCGAATCAGATTCGGGTCAGGATTGGTCGAACCAATCTCATTGTAGTGAGTGACCCGAAAACAGCGTTGACACACCAGCGGCCCACTTCGTTCCCGGGCCTCGGCGGGAATAAAACCGGGCTTATTCCGGTCTTCGCTTTGTAAAACCGAACCGCAACCTCGACAGTAACCATTCTTCATTTCAGAATTCCTTTCTTACGAAACCGCTTAATGACCAGACGTTCTAACTTTCGTACAGCCTTGGTGCTCAAGAATTCGGTAGTACTCAAGGGAGGTGTCCAAATGGTGTAAAGTTCCATGCGGTTTCCACCAAGAATATCGGTGAATAACTGATCGCCGACCACGGCTGTCTCTTCCGGGAGGGTGGCCAGCAATTCCAAGGCTTTGCGAAACGGCAACTTTCTGGGTTTAGCCGCCCGCGATACATAGGGCACGTCGAGAGCGCGGGCAACAGCCTCGACTCGGTGCTCCAATGCATTGGACAGAATGCAAATTTTAAAGCCCTCCGCCTTAAACCTTTCGATCAGGACGACCACTTCGGGGTCTAAAATATCTTTCTTCCATTCAACCAAAGTATTATCCAGATCGAAGATGACCCCCCGGATCCCAACTTTCTTCAGTTCCTCAAGATTGAGTTCCAAGATCGAGTTTGCCTGACAGTCCGGGCATAACTTTTCAAGCATTCAAACCTCCATGAATACAATCGGTAGTTTTTATAGTTCCGCCGCAGAATAAGTATATTTTTGGTTGCAAAATTGACATTGAACCTCAATATTGCCTTGCTCTTGAATAATCTTTTCCAACTCTTGGCGCCCTAGGCTCAGCAAGGGGCCGCGAAAGCGTTCCCCTGAACAGTCACAATAATATTTTACCGGCATCTCCGCCAGGATTTTAAGGCTTCCAATCGCAAAACGCCGCGCTAATTGTGCTGAAGTCTCTCCGGAGTTCAGTATTGTCGTCACTGCCGGTATGTATCGTAAGGTCTCTTCAAGGCTCATCGCCACGGCGTCCGGGCATCCCGGTAACAACTGAACAATGAAACCGCCCGCGGCTTGAACTTGGCCGTCCGGGGCCACGAGAACACCCAATCCCACAGCTGACGGGATTTGTTCCGATTTGGTAAAATAATAGGCTAAATCCTCGCCGATTTCTCCGCTTTGGATAGGGACTACCCCATTGTAGGGATTTTTTAGACCATGATCTTTAATTACCGTTAATGTGCCCGGGCCGACCGCTTTCGCAATATCAAATTTTCCCAGAGGATTCAGATCCAGGTCAACCTGGGGATTCTCCAGGTAGCCTTTGACTGTCCCGGGCTGATTGGATACACCGATAATTTTTCCCAAAGGTCCCTCACCGGCGAATTGGACGGTCAATCTTTTTAGCGTATCGCTCATTACGCCCATCATCAATGTCCCGGTAAGCACTCTACCCAAAGCAGCGGTTGCGGTCGGCCACGTCTGGTGGATCCGGCGGGCTTCTTCTACCACGCCGGTGGTAGACACGGTATAAATCCGCACCATGTCATTGGCAGTGGTGGCTATCATCAGGGAATCGGTCATTCGTCTGTCACCTCAATTTGTTCTCCGTCAAAACCCAACTCTACTCCCTCAGGCAACCAGTGCCGGGAATCACTATGTTTAAAATCATGGCATAGATGGGTAAAAACGGCGCGCTTCGGCTTAAGGGCCGCAACGGTTCTCAACCCTTCATCCAGATTAAAATGGGTCGGATGTTTTCGAAACCGCAACACGCCCAGAATTAATAATTCTAAATCAGTTAACAGCTCCATGCTCGATGGCGGAATTTGACTGCAGTCCGTGATATAAGCGAACCGGCCGATACGATAGCCGAAGATCGTTAGTTTCCCATGGAGAACCGGGACCGGAACAACCTTGATTCCCTTAAACTGAAAAGCCCGCTCAACCGGATTGAGAACCACTCGTGGTTTACCTCCTCCGACTTGCACGGAGTCATCAAAGACATAGGCGAACATCCGGCCAATCTCCGCCAGGTGGGATGCTCCGCCGTATACGGGAATGGAATCCTTCTGCAATTCATTGAAACGGCGTAGATCGTCGAAACCGCAAACGTGATCGGCATGGGTATGCGTTAATAATAAGCATCCACCCGGGTCATCCGGTTTAGCAGAGCTTGAATTCGAAACTCGGTTGCGGTATCAATAAGGATGCTGTAAGGGCCGGTTTGGATCCAGGCCGATGAGCGGGTACGACGGTCCCGCGGATCGTTCGAACTGCATGCCGGGCAATCGCAACCTAAAACCGGAACCCCATGCGAAGTTCCGGTCCCCAGTAAAGTCACTTGCATTGTTTCATCCCATTTTAGCCTCCGGACCAGTCAGTTCCGCCGAACCAGCTCCTGGAGCCGGGCACGTTCCAACATTTTTTGTGCTTGCAAATGCTGTTCAAAGGTATTGCTGAAGACATGCGTTCCATCCGGTTTCGCCACAAAATACAGATAACTGACTGTTGCCGGGTCCGCTGCGGCTTTTAATGAAGCCAGGCCCGGATTGGCAATGGGTCCCGGCGGCAGTCCCCGATGCAAATAGGTATTAAAAGGAGATTGGACCGCGATGTCTTTATAGGATAGGCGCTCTTTGTGAACCCCCAAGGCATATTCAACCGTGGCGCAGGATTGCAAGGGATACCCTTTTTGCAAGCGGTTTTGAAAAACACCGGCAATCACTGGCCGCTCCTCAGCCTTGCGGGCCTCTTTTTCGACCAGCGAAGCCAGAATCACCAGATCGTGTCGTTTATCCTGCGGGATATTCTGAAAGCTGGCCATGAATAACTGCTTAAACCGGCGGAGCATTGTCGCAATGATCTCAGTTTCATCGCTGTGATTATCGAAGTAATAAGTGTCCGGGAAGAGATACCCTTCCATTCCATTCGTCATGGGGACATCACCCAAGATGCTCTGGAATAAATGTTGGTTCTTGAGTTCATCTAAAAAGCGTTTCCGATCAACCAAACCCTTCGTCGACAACAGATCGACCACTTCTCGAACGGTGAAGCCTTCCGGAATGGTAACCCGGATCTGAAAGGGAGTTCCCTGGCGCAACTGGCGAACGATCTCCGGCAGCGACATTCCGGGCCCGACCCGGTAGCGGCCCGCCCTGAGCATTTGGTCGCGCGGATCAAAACGGATATAAAATTCGAAAACGCTTTTACTCCGTATAATCCCCTGTTTTTGCAGCAAGTTGCCGATCTGCCGCAGCGAAGTTCCATATTCAATTTCGAAAACTTGTTTTCCCTTGATTCCCGGGGCCATCGGAAAAAGATTCCATAGAAAAACGACGCAACCGCTGGTTAGGATCAGGCCAAAAATGGCAAGGCCACCCCCGAAAAGAGGGTGGTTGCGCCAAAAACTGGTCGCGTGGCTTTTGATGCCGCTCATCACAGTATGGGTACGGAACCAAGAGGCTATTTTTTGCATCAGCAAACAACCGACCTCCTGGACCCATTATACTAGAAAAAGTGGGGAAAGACAAACCCCTGGATATACTAAGTTGTTTCAGATGTTCAGAGAAATCCGCCGGACGGTCCGGGAATCAAATCCGAGACGCAACCGGGCCCCATCAAATGAAGCTGTCTTTTAATCCTCGTCGGTCTCGTCTTCTTCGTCGATCATTTCTTCCAGCGCTTCGCACACCTTGGCGAATTCATCATCATCCTCGATATCGACCAGAACTTCCTCGCCTTTCTCGTCGGTCTCGATCTTAAAGATGACTGCTTCCTCTTCCTCTTCGTTCTCCTGGGTTTCGGGGACCATCACCGCATACTTGGCATCTTCCACTTCGACGATGTTCAATAGATTAAAACGATGTTCCTGCCCTTCTTCATCCACGAGTGTAATCCAATTGGTTTCTTGGTCTGACACTATAGCGCCTCCTAAATTTATTTGAATCGTATGTTTTACGAAACGACCCCTCATTTTCCAAATTACTCCGGTATTTTTCCCTTCTGCTCCAAGTTCATTCCAACTTTCGCATCCAAGAAGTTTTGCAGGATGATCACAGCCGCGACTTTATCGATTCGGGAGCGGCGTTCCCGCCGGGACAAATCAGCTTCCAGGAGAGCTTTTTCCGCTGAACCCGTCGAAAGCCGCTCATCCCAATAAAAAATCGGGATTTTGACGAGCTTCGCCAATTCAGTGCCAAATCCGCGCACTTTTTCGGCCATCGGCCCTTCGGTCCCGTTCATATTTTTGGGCAGTCCGATGACCAGTCCGTCAATCTCGCGGTCACTCATCATCTGACACAAAGAATCCAGATCCTTACGGAAGGAACCGGATCGCTGCAAAACCATATATCCTTGAGCGGTTATCTCCAAAGGATCACTAATGGCGATTCCAATTCGTTTCTCTCCGACATCCAATCCCATCCAACGCATGAATCCACCTTCACAGTTCTCTTTCATAACAATGTTTCCGGGTTTCGCGCTGTCCTAAGTATCAGGCAACGAGCCACTTTCAAATTCCGTTGCATATCGTAAACCAGTTCCATGATATCTTATTTCGGCCCGGCAGGCAACAGAACTTTGATCTGAAAGCCAAAACCGGGCAGATTTTTTCCGCCGCCGGGAATATCGATCTTGAAGTCTGCAATCTCTTTGCGGCGGATCAACTCTGCCCTGGCCTGGGATATGCTCTTCCCTTTCAACCATTGCCGGATCTGATCCGCGCTTAGGATGCCTTGGATGTGACCTCTGCCACTCAATTGGAGGCTCGCCCTTTGCCGGCCGGTGGCGGTGACCCGGGCCGCTAATAACTGGATCTTGCGGTCCTTGGGCCGGAAGCCTTGGGGCACCGCCTTTTCAAAACGATAACTCAGCAGTTTCGACAACTCGGCCACAGGGGGCGCCAAAGCAGCGACGCGATATTCCAAAGTCGTCTGTACTTCGTCACTCTCCGCCCCAATCTCCGGGCTGTCCACCAGCCGGACGACCTCGCATTGCACCAATTCGGGGATGAATAGATAATCCTTGCTGAATAGCGAAGAAAGTTCTCCCGGCCCGATCAATTCCAACTGCCGCCGGGCCTCGGATTCGCCTTTTTTGACGTCTTCCAGTGTGACAACGGAGATCTGTTTATCTTCCCCGTGGACGGTCGGCGTCAGGTTTACTACTTGCAGGGAACGAAGCAGTTTGCCTTCGATCCGGTTCAGCGCCCGAACGGGAAGGTTTCCGATGGTGCCCTTCTGCTCAGCGATGATCGATACTTCCGCCTGCCCGTAGTTTTCGCCGACCGGAACGCCGCCACGGTACTTCGCTGATTTCTTTGGCACCAAAACATCCCGCTCCGTAAAAAACCGGACTCCGTTGCGCGCCAGCACCACGCTTTGTTTGGGCACGACCACCGGCTGGGAGCTGGGGTTAATCAATGTCAAACGGCCGGTGGCGGCAGTCACGCCGACCGTCTTTACCCCCGTCGTTACGGTGCGTACCACAAGCTTGGAAGTTTTCTCAATGACCCGGGCCGATACCTTGCCGGCTTCGGGTACGGTCTCGGAAATCGCGGGACCAATCTCTGCCGCAGTGACAAAATCCAAGCTTTCTTCCTTCGGATAAACCAAAACAGTCGCCTTGGGCTGCAAAAACCACCAAACAGCCAGGACAAACGTAAAGAGGGCCAACGGAATCGCGACCAGCAGGCCTCCCTGCCGCAAGTTAAAACCTGCCTGAAGCGCCGGGGAGGTTTGGGATGCCCGGGCCGGCTCTTCCGGCTCAAAAGAATCGGGGTCCGGCATCCGGGATGAAACGGACGCATCGTCACTGATGGTTGCCAGGCCCATCCGCTTCGCCAGCATGATCAGCATGGTATCCGCCGCGTTGATCAAAATCTCTTTGGACTCCTCTTCTGCATAGAACTTCAACAAACGAAGGTTGATCTCATTGTTCAGCAGTTCCGTCTCTGCCGGAACTTCCAGCACGATCCGGTCCGCCGGAGAATGAATGATCTGCTTCACCAGTTCCTCGATGGTCAGTTCGGGAAGAACTTCGATCTTTTGCAGGCCCATGGTCTCACCCCGTTTCGGTATCGAATAGGAATCGAATTCCTAAAATTCAAAGCATTGAAGCCTCTAAAAAAGCTCATCACCGTCAGGCTAATTCCTGGAAGAACCCGAGAGGAAATTTGGCGCGATTGAGGAGCAGCCGTTTCCAATCTCCGGGAACTCGGCGCAATTCCGCTCCGTCGAAACGGGAAGGCTTGGCGATTCCCAAAAAATGAAGAACGGTCACCGCCGAATCATTGGCGGAAACATGCCCTTTTTGCCAGTTCCAATCGTAAGTCAATAAGCCTCTGTCAAAATCGGGGCCGTGGATGATCACGGGCGCGGCCGCATTCTCGGTGCGCCGCCGTTCCCGGCTTGGCGGCAGAGTTGTGAAAAGCACCGTCAAGGTTTTCTCGCCGTCGATTTGTTTGAGCAATTCGCCAAAGAGCCGGTCATAACGGTTCAATGTCAAACGGCGGTAATGGTTCCACCGGATCTCGGTCAGATTGTTGCTGTAGGCTTCGAGCCGTTCCAGATCGCCGAGTGTGATCAAAATGACCTGGGCCAAGCGGTTGAAACTTTGCCAATACGTCAGGATCTGCTGGGGATCGGAACGGGTTCCCGCCGGAAAATCCGGATCTTTCAGGTTGGTCCCGCTCCCTACCGCGCCATAGTCGATCCGTCCGCGATCATCCATGAGCATGGCTGAACTGGAGCGATCCAACGTATCCAAGGTATCAATGTCGCAATTTCCAATCGCGGCTGTTTTGAGGGATGCTTCGTGCAGCAGCGCTCCAACACGACCCAGATAAGCCGCATTGGAGGAATTGATCTGGTACAATTGGGGAAACCCGATATGTACCGCCCCATCCGAAGAAATGGAGAAACCGGTCAAAGCGCGGTAGAGTTGGGCCACGGGTTGTCCCCGGTAGATTTCCGCGGCATCCATGAATAAAGGTCCGGAACGGCTGGGACGCAAACTCATCCCGCTATTCCAGGCCTGGTATATCCGGACCGGAGAGCCCAGACGGGATTGGGTCATCATACCGACGGCGGAAGTCCGCACAAACTCCAATAAATTGGGGGTGCGCTCGGAGATATCCTCCAGCATCAGCCGGGGTATCGCCACAATGACCACCTTGTTTTCGGCGGCGGCCAATAACGGCATCGTCGACATGATAAACAGCGTCATCAGGCAAAATGTAAGCAACCAACCGCGCAAACCCCGAATCCTCCTTTTTTACCCCATGAGAACAAAAAAACGGTTTTTGAACCGCGTCATTCAAATCATACCGAATCTATCCGCAATTGTCAATGAAACCCGCTACGGTTCAGGCCGGATTTTATCCATTCCCGCCTCGTTCCGGGTTCTTGCGAAACAAATTTCATAAAAACTGGTAATGATGCTCAAGACGATGGAGCCCAGGGGAACCGCGAAGACCATTCCCACCAGGCCAAAGATTTGACCGCCGATCAGGATGAGGTATACCACCAGGATTGGGCTCATGCGAAGCGAACCGCCGATAATCCGCGGTGTCAGCACCATGACTTCCAACTGGTTGACCAGCAAAAACAGGATTACAACATACAAAGCGGTCCACGGGGAATGCAGCAGTCCAAAGAGAACGGCCGGTATCGCGCCTAACACCGGGCCAAAATAGGGAATCAGGTTCAGTGCTCCGGCCAGCAATCCCAGGAGGAAGGCGATGTCCAAACCGAGCAGGCTCAACCCCAACCCAATCATCAGGCCCACGATTAAGGTATCCAGCAGCTGGCTACGGATATAGAGTTTCAACAGGTTGTCAATTTTCAAAAACGCATTGGTCCAATGCGGGCCGAAATGCGATAACAGCCACCACCTGCTGCTCTGTTTCAATTTTGGGTAGTCGCGGCTGATATAATACGCCAGCAAGGGGACGAGGAGATAAATCAACGAGTGCGAAAAAAAGTCCACGATCCCCTGGGCGAGATTGATTAAGGAGTTCCGCAGCATGATCTCGCCTCTGGCGGTAATTTGCGCGATCAGCTGTTTGACTTGGACCGGCAGACGCCAGTATAACTCGGAATACTTCCCTTCCATTTCTTGCAAGGTTTCGAACAGTTCCGGCAACCGCTGCATCACCCCGGTCAGATCCCGAATCAAGCGAGGGATGACGATGCCGAAAACCAGCACCCCGGCCAGCAGAATCACCAAATAGACCGTCAGGATGGCCCAATTTCGCGGTGCTCCCTTTTGCTGCAGGAATTCGACCAGCGGATTGATGGCGTACGCCAGAAAAAAAGCGAATACAAACGGCGCAATGATGCTCCGGGAAAGATAGAGCACCAAAAGCGTGAAAGGGATGATGAAAATCAGGAACCAGGTTTTTTTGGAAATTTTCGTTGGAAGATCCCTTCTTTCGCGAGACGGTGTTTCCCTGACTTTGGACTGTACTTTATAGTTTGGCGAAAGAAGCGGATTCGTAAACCTATGATCTTGGAGACCTTCCCGTGGCAAATGGTAAAAAGGGGAAATCAGAGATACAATTTATAATTCAATCTATTAATATGCCGGGATACTCAGCATCTCGGGGACTGTGACAAAATGATAGCCTTGCTCTTTGAGGATTTCGATGATATACGGCAGGGATTGCACCATGCCGCTGCCCGCTTGCACGCTGCCGGTACAGGCATTATGCATCAGGATGATCGAGCCGGGAACCATATTGGCCACGACCCGGGCAGTGATAGTCGGGCCGGAAATCCCCGACCAGTCCATGCTGTCGACGTTCCAGAGGATCAGCTTATAACCCATCGCCAGCGCCACTTGGGCGCTTTCATCATTCAAAGCGCCGTAGGGCGGACGGAAAAGTTTGGTCCGCAATCCCGTAACCCGGTAAATCTCCGTTTCGGTGCTCTGGATTTCCGCGCGAATCTGCTCCGGCCGCAACGTGGTCAGATCAGGGTGATGGAAAGTATGATTGGCCAAAATATGACCTTCCTTGGCGATGCGTTCGACCATTCCCTGATTCTTTTGCACACAATCCCCCTGACAAAAGAAGGTGGCTTTCACCCGGTAATGCCCCAGGATCTCCAATAACACCGGGGCAAAAAGGGAATCGGGAGCGTCGTCGAAGGTCAGGGCGGCCAGCCTATACTCAGAGGAACCTTGGCGATAGATGGTTCCGGGATAACGGGACGGCCAATCTGCTTTCTGATTTTCGTAAGAATCCCGGCTTTCGGAATCAAAAGGCTGCCGGGAATCGAATGGGTCATGATTCGGGTCGGAAATGGCGCTCCCGGAGATGAACGATGGACCCGATTCATTATACCGAAAATTCACTGTGATCACCTCAACTCATTCCGATATGATAGGATATCTTTATAAAAACGGATTATTCCTTTATTCCGGGAGCGGCAGAAGCTCTCTCCCGGCCGGCTTGCCAGTTGCTTTGAAAAAGCTGTCCAAGGTTCTCTCGGGCAGCTTAAAAAAGGCCTTCATGAGCTTCACTCAGAAAGCTTTACGGTATAATTCGAGGAGCTCCGCTTCGCTGGCGTCTCTGGGATTGCCGGGCGTACAAACATCCTGGAAGGCGGCTTTTGCCAATTTCGGCAGGTCTTCCTCGCGTACGTCGATCTCCCGGAGTTTCTGGGGAATGTTGATCGTTTGGGACAGGCGGATGACCGCGTTCACCGCCGCCCGGCGGTACCCGTCGGCGTCCATCCCCTCCAGGCCCTGGACGCCTAAAGCCCTGGCGATCTCCAGATATTTCTCGCCGGTAGCCGGCGCATTGTATTCCATCACGTATGGCAACAGTAGCGCGTTGGCCACGCCATGCGGCGTATCGTAAAAAGCCCCTAACGGATGCGCCATCGAATGGACGATTCCCAGACCCACATTGGAGAAGCCCATGCCGGCGATATATTGGGCCAGGGCCATTCCGTTCCTGGCCTCCATGTTCTCCGGTTCCTGCACGGCTGTTTGGAGGTGCCGGGCGATCAGTTCAATCGCTTTCAATTCGAACATGTTCGTCATTTCCCAAGCGCCTTTGGTGATGTAGCCCTCAATGGCATGGGTCAATGCGTCCATGCCGGTCGCTGCGGTCAGCCCTTTCGGCATGGAAACCATCAACTCCGGATCGACAATGGCGATCATCGGAATATCATGCGGATCGACACAGACCATTTTTTTCACAGCCTGTTCGTCGGTGATCACATAATTGATGGTGACCTCGGCGGCAGTACCCGCGGTGGTCGGGATGGCAATGACCGGAAAACTTTTTTGGTGGGTTGGGGCCACGCCCTCCAATGATCGGACATCGTTGAACTCCGGATTATTGATGACAATGCCGATCCCTTTGGCGGTATCGATCGGCGAACCGCCGCCCACCGCGATGATGAAATCGGCTCCCGCCGCTTGCAGGGCGGCCACTCCGGTTTGGACGTTTTCGATAGTGGGATTGGGTTTTACCTTGTCATAGATTTCATAGGCAACGCCGGCTTCCTTCAAGACATCGACCACTTTTTGCACCACGCCGAATTTGACGAGCGCTTCGTCGGTGACCAGGAAAGCCTTTTTGAAGTTACGGCCCGCGATCTCGCCGGGCAAAGCCTTGATGGCGCCGGGTCCAAAATATGATGTCTCATTCAGGATGATTCGATTGTACATTTGATCACCTCATTTACTTATGATTCTTCCTAAAATAACGTATTGGAAAATGGTTTGTTCTTCCATAATTCAAAAAAATTTTTCCGATGGCCCTCTGGAAAGAAAGTAAGAAGCTTATCCGCTGGAAGTGAAATTAAAACAGCGCACTTTTGTGCGCTGTTTACGAATGCCGGTGAGCCAATCTTTGCGTAATGGCGCCGGTGCCTTCTTTTAAGACCGAAGTCCAATGTTTGGTCTGGTCTTTCACCATCCGGACCGTTCCGCGGGCTGGTTTCATCATCCGTTGCGGCTTCATTTTCATGGCCATCCCCGACATCATGCCTTGCCTTTGCCGGGCTAACATCGCCAAACCCACCGCGGCGCCGATCAAACTGCCGGCCACGATTCCCCGTACTACCCGATGCATCCGTTTCACCTCTCTCCGCTGGCATCTATGGCATAAGCCCGATGATATTATCCCCGGACGGAAAGCGGTTAAACCAAAATTTTAACCTGGTAATGCCGCCATCGGTTTCTTGGCGCCCCGATGGTCGCGGCTTATTTCCCTTGAATTGTTCAAACCTTTCATTGGATTTGAATATGGAACAGCGTACCGGCAAACTGATGAGTTAAGACCCGTCAGTTCCCGCGATAACTCCGCCTCCCACCACCAGATCGCCCTGGTAAAAGACGACTGACTGTCCGGGAGTGATTGCCCGTTGCGGCATGTCGAAGAGCACTTCCACCCGCCCTTCGGGCAATGGACGGACCACAGCCGGAGCAGGCGGCGCCGCGTAACGGATCTTGGCTTCCACCCGTAGCTCGTCTTGGAGAGCGGGAATGGCGATCCAATTTAAAGCTTCGGCCACTAACCGATCAGCGAATACTTCATCGGCGAGGCCGACCACTATCTCGTTGGTCTCAGGGCGGATTTCCGTGACAAACAGCGGGACGCTGGAGGCGATCCCCAAGCCTTTGCGCTGTCCAATGGTGTAATTGATAATCCCGGAATGTTCACCCAGGACTTTCCCGGTCTTATCGACGATTTTTCCCGGCCGGACCGCCCCGGGCCGGTATTCATCGATGAACCGGCGATAATCCTGATCGGGAACGAAACAAATCTCTTGACTGTCGGGCTTATCGGCCACTCGCAAGCCTAACTCCGCCGCTTTCTGGCGGATGGACGTTTTGGTATGTCCTCCCAGCGGAAAGAGGCTCGACTCCAATTGGGCCTGAGTCAGGCCGTACAATGCGTAGCTCTGATCCTTGGTGAGATCGAGACCCTTGCGCAAGATCCACCGCCCGGTGCTTGGATCCTGTTCGCGCCGGACGTAATGGCCGGTGGCCACGTATTTGCCGTCAAGGGCCTTGGCCTTGTCCAACAGATTGTTGAATTTGAGCTCTTGATTACAGATGATACAGGGATTCGGCGTCCGGCCCTCCAAATATTCGGCGACGAAATAATCGATGACCTTCTCGCGGAATGGCGCTTGCATGTTGACTACGTAATAAGGGATACCCAGCTTATTTGCGACCGATCGGGCATCCTCGACCGCCCCTAAAGAGCAGCAACCGCCTTCCGCCTCCAAATCATACGGCAGATCAGTCTGCCAGATCTGCATGGTCATTCCGATGACTTCATACCCTGCTTCCAGGAGGAGCGCAGCTGCGACAGAGCTGTCGACTCCCCCGCTCATCGCCATAATGACCCGCTGCATCAGCCGGCTAACTTGGAACGGTAATCTTGGATGGCCTTATGAAGCGCATCCGCCGCCAAATTGGAGCAATGCATCTTTTGGGGGGGCAGACCGTCCAACGCTTCCGCCACCGCTTGATTGGTGATTTCCAGTGCTTCCTCGAGAGTCTTTCCCTTCACCATCTCCGTAACCATGCTGCTGGTAGCGATAGCCGCTCCGCAGCCGAACGTTTTGAATTTGACATCCACGATCCGGTTATCCTCGACTTGCAGGTAAATCTTCATGATATCGCCGCAGACAGCGTTGCCGACTTCACCCACGCCGTTTGCGTTTTCGATCTCCCCCACATTGCGCGGGTTTTGAAAATGATCCATTACTTTGTCAGTGTACATGAAGCACACTCCTTCCGTTGCGGATTGTTATAGAGCGGAGACATCGCTCGCAATTTGTTGACGATCTCCGGCAGTACTTCCAAGACATAATCGATCTCTTCCTTGGTGGTGGATTTCCCCAAAGTCAACCGCAGTGAACCGTGGGCAATCTCATGGCAAATACCCATTCCCAATAAAACGTGGGAGGGTTCCAATGATCCGGATGTGCAGGCCGAGCCACTGGATGCGGCAATTCCCTTCAGATCCAGGTTCAGCAGGAGCGATTCACCTTCGATAAACTCAAAGCTAAAGTTGGCGTTGCCCGGCAAACGCCGGGTCCGGTGCCCATTGAGCCGGACATACTCGAACTTTTGCAGCACGTTATCGATGAGGTAATCACGCAGTTCCGTAAGGCTCTTGCTGGTTTCCGGCAGCTTTTGGTTGGCCAGCTCAAGCGCTTTCGCCAAACCGACGATTCCGGCGATATTTTCCGTGCCCGCCCGGCGATTCCGTTCCTGAGCGCCGCCATGGATTACCGGGGTGAGGCGGATCCCTTTTCTGGCGTAAAGAACACCGACACCTTTGGGACCATAAAACTTGTGGGCTGCCAAGGACAAAAGGTCGACACCGAGTTCATGCACATCGACGGGAATTGACCCCGTGGTTTGAACGGCATCGGTATGGAAAAGAATCTTTCGTTCCTTCAGAATTTTAGCAATCTCAGCGATGGGTTGGATCGTCCCGACTTCATTATTGGCGTGCATGATCGTGACTAAAATGGTCTTATCGGTCAAGGCTTGTTTTAAATCCGCCGGGTTGACCAATCCTTCACCGTTCACTGGGAGATAGGTCACCTTAAAACCTTGTTTCTCCAGGAACTTGCAGGTATCGAAGACCGCATGGTGCTCAATGGCCGAGGTGATGATATGGTCACCTTTCTCCCGGTACGAAAGGGCCACTCCTTTAATGGCCATATTATCGCTTTCGGAGCCCGATCCGGTGAAAATAATCTCTGAGGGTTCAGCGGCGCCTATCTCTTTGGCCACCGTCGCTCTGGCCTGGTCGAGCGCCTTGCGGGTCTCCCGGCCGAAGGAATGGATGCTGGACGGGTTGCCGAAAGATTCCACATAATAAGGCAGCATCGCCTCCAAAACCTCGGGATCAACCGGGGTCGTCGCGGCATGATCCAAGTAAATTCGTTTCAATTGAACCATCTCCTATTAAATATAGTACATTGGATTAGAGCCATGTAAGCTGTGATAATCATTGATCAGGTCCGCCAGTGTCGTCGAATCCAGAACCTCAACCATGCTGTCGCGCAACCGTTGCCACAGGATGCGCGTCGCGCAATGTCCGGAAAGGCGGCAAACGTCCGCCTCCGAGTCTTCCGCCACACACTCCACGGGAGCGATCGGCCCTTCCAGCACGCGCAGAATGTCGCCGATTTTAATCTCCGCCGGATCGCGGGTCAGATTGTAACCACCCAACGCGCCGCGAACGCTCGTGACAAGACCCGATTTACGCAAGGCTGCGATCAGTTGCTCAAGATAGGGTTCGGAGATCTGCTGTTTTTCGGCAATGGTCTTTAACGTCACCGGCCCGTCCTGGTTGTGAAGGGCCAACTCGAGCATGGCTCGAATCCCATATTGACCACGCGTCGAAATTTTCAAGGTCAAAACTCCTTTAATATTTTACTAAAAAGGTCGGCTTTCAATTCCGAGTTTTTTAGTACACTTTCTGAATCAATCCTACCATAACTTTTATAGTATGTCAATTATTTATCAAACCATGAAAGGAAAGGTTAATCTTCGACATACTCCTTATAGACATAAGGAGAAGTCATTAAGGAAAGCAGGCTCCAATAGTTCGGTGAAAACCGTACCCGTTGACCGAGCCGGGGCTTTTTTTCACAGGCCAATACCGCATAGTCGCTGCTGCCGCCAAGCAGTGTGAATCCAGGATCGAGCGGTGTCAATCCGTTGAGCGGCGAATCCTGGTGTCCGATATTCAATAATGCGCGCCATCCAGGCTCCGCTTCTGGAAATACCGGTCTCCGGCCGAAGGCGTCCAAGCCGGTTTCTCCTTCCGTACGCGCTGGCTTTCGTTGCGCCTGGATGACCTCAGCTTCGACTACAAAAGCATCCCCCCGAAGATCCGGCAGCAGGGTTCCAGCCATAGTTTCCCGGCCGAGCAAAATTCCTTCGCCGATTCGCAGATGATTGATTCCCGGAGGCAGTTCCTTCCGATATAAAAGAGGTAGACTGCTGGAGTTGCCTCCGGAGACCCAGGTCACGGGAAAACCGAACTCGTTGCGCAATTGTTCCGCCAGGCCTGCCAGATGTGCTAACTTTTCCACAGTGGGAACAGCTCCGGCAAAGCAGGAAAAATTGGTGCCGGCCGCAGTCACCCGCAGGTTCGGCAGGCGCCGGCAGCACCGGGCCAACTGGGTCAGCCCCGCCTCATCAACTCCTTCCCGCAAATCGCCCAAATCGATCATTAGCATCACTTCATGCCGCTGGACCACGGAATGAAGCGACGCCAGTGTTTTAACCTCCGTATTCAGACTGAGGTCAGCCACAGCGGCGATCTCAGCTAACCGGCCGAGACTCGGGAGACGTAATAATACCCGGCGGGTGGCCGGGAAAAGCTGTTGGAAGCGGTGCAGGTTTTCACTGCGCGAATCGCCGATCTCCCGCGCCCCCGCTTCAATCAATGACCGGGCGATCCGCAGATCTCCGGCCACTCCCTTCAGCACGACGGTCAGTTCCATTCCGGCCGCGCCGGCTCGTCGCCGTAAACATTCAAAATTAGCGACCAAACGATCGAGATGAATCAGAATCCGTGGGGTTTTCATCATGGCTCCTGAGCATACCTTTCCGGTCTCAGCTTGCGCAAACGCCCGGCCAGCTCACTTTCGCGGCCATTAAGGGTCGGCTGATAAAAGACTTTGTCCCGCAGGGCTTCCGGCAGGTATGCTTGATCGACATAGCCTCCCGGATAATCATGGGGATACCGGTAGCCGACTCCATCGCCAAGTTTCCTCGCTTGAGAATGAGAACTATCCCGCAGATGAACCGGAACTTCTTGTCCCTCCATCTTCTGCACCTCGGCCATGGCAAGGTCGATCGCCACGCAACTGGCATTGGATTTCGGCGCAGTGGCAATATAAATTGCCGCTTCCGCCATGGGAATACGGGCTTCGGGCAGTCCCACCATTTCTACGGCCTGCGCCGCCGCCATGGCTACCAGCAAAGCCATGGGATCGGCATTGCCAACGTCTTCCGCCGCGTGAACGATCATGCGGCGCGCAATAAACTTTGGGTCTTCTCCCGCAGTGATCATCAACGCCAGATAATATAAGGCGGCATCGGGATCGGAGCCCCGGAGCGACTTAATAAAAGCGGAGATCGTGTCATAATGCACTTGTCCGCCCCGGTCATAACGCAAAGGCCGTTGCTGGACACAATCACTGATAATGGCCAATGTGAGTTCCCGATAGTGAGTCTGCGGATCCGGCGGCGTGGTCAAAGCAGCCAATTCCAGGGCATTCAAGGCAATCCGCGCATCCCCGTTCGCGACGAACGCCAGGTGTTCCAGGGCATCCGGAGCGAGTCGCACTCGAAAGTCGGCGATTCCCCGTTCATGATCCTCCAAGGCCCGTTGGATGACTTGTTTTAAATGTCTCGCCTCCAGCGGATAAAATCGAAAGACCATACTGCGGGAGATCAGCGGCGTGTTCACTTCATAGAGAGGATTCTCCGTCGTGGCGCCGATCAGCAACACCGTCCCCTCTTCGACTGCCGGCAGCAACGCATCTTGTTGGGATTTGTTGAAGCGGTGGATCTCATCCACGAAAAGAATGGTTTTTTGTTGATACAGTTTGAGCCGGTCGGATGCCTCGGCAATGATCCTCCGGATATCGGCCACTCCGGCGGTTACGGCATTCAAGGTTTCAAAGCAGGAACGGGTCGTATTGGCAATGATTCGTGCCAGAGTCGTTTTTCCGGTCCCGGGAGGCCCGTAAAAAATCATCGACGATAACCGGTCGGCTTCAATTGCCCGCCGCAATAAGCGGCCTTCTCCGACGATCTCCTCTTGGCCGATAAACTCATCCAAATTGCGGGGGCGCATCCGGCTGGCCAGCGGTGCTTCCCGGGTTTGATTTTCCGAATTGACAGAAAAAAGGTCCATTTTGGCATTCACCTCGCATTGATACACCCGATCTATCTTTTACCAAGAAGCTCATAATCCTGCCGCGGTGAGGAAAAATCTTTTAGACAAACATTTCCGGTCGTCTTTGCCGGACAAAGCTGTTATAATACTGCTTACCGCCAAGATCTTCTGTAAAGTAATGGATGTCCCGATCCTGAAGCGGTTTTTATTGATAATTCATTTTCTATTTTCATAGAGAAAGGAGATGGCTGGAATGATTCAAAAAAGACTCATCGGCTCAGTTCTGGCGGCAGTGATGGCGCTGAATGCTACTGTGGTCAGCCCGGTTTTATATTTCAATGCTCAAGCCATGAAAAAAACACCGTCTGCAAAGAGCGAATCTCGCAAAGCGGCGCCAGTAAAACCGAAGCTTTTGGACGCAACCGCGTCAAACCATACCAGCCGCGCCGTTCAGAAGCAAGAAAAGCCGAAACCGTTTGTGAATACGAACCATCGCAACAATCGTCGCTCAACCCAGTACCACCAGCTCCCTGCCAATCAGTTTGATATGCTGGCCCGGATTATTCATGCCGAAGCTGGCGGCGAATCCCTAAAAGGACAGGTAGCGGTAGCGGCGGTTATCCTGAACCGTATCCGTTCGGGAAGATTCCCGGCAACAGTGACTGGGAACGTCTTTAAACCGGGAGAGTTCGAATCCGTTTCTAACGGTTATATTTGGGCTCAACCAAACGCCGAATCCTATCGAGCGGCCAATTTAGCCGTCAAAGGATGGGACCCGACCAACGGAGCTTTGTATTTCTTTAATCCCGCCAAAAGCAGTTCGCGCTGGATTTGGACCCGTAATGTCGTAATCGTTATCGGTGAACATCACTTTGCCGTCTAAAGGCGTTGTGATAAACCGGCTACGGATTGCTTGAAACAAAAAATGGGGCTGTCTCTAGAAGTTAATCTAGGGACAGCCCCATTTTTATATCGACTTAGCCGTTTCTGGGGCTGATCTTCATGCTTTCGATTGAACCCTCGGGACTGACCATAAATCGCCAGATCCCGGCGGAGTACTTTTCTTTATATTCCACCTGCCAACGATCATAATTAAAGCTAACTCCCAAGAACTGGCCGAGTCTCAGCGCTTTATAACTGGCCCAGGTCTCAACCGCCCGTTTCGCTTGGGTAGCGGAGGAGATCGCCGCTTGTTGGACTTTCACTTGGGCGCTGAAATCTTCGGGAGCATATTTGGGGGAAAATCCGACAACTTGGGTGGGTAAATCCCAATCTCCCGCCTTGATGCCGATCGTCACACGATAAGGCCCGGAAAGGTTATATTTGAGAATGTTGTTGGGGCGAAAACTTAAAGTGACGGTCCGATTCTCGGGAGTCCATTGAAAAGGGATTACGGAAGTACTTAACGAGACCCAGTTGCCCGAGCGCATGCCCTCCAAATTTCCGGTAATGATGAAATTTCCTTCGCTGTAAGATTGGAGGTTTAAACTAAAGTTCACAGCTTCCGCTTTTTTATCGTTGTCTTGGTCAACCAGCGCAAATGAGCCGGGAACCTCCAGAACGACTTGCTGATCGAGGACAACATCGGTGGGCGCAGCCCCGCTCGGAATCATCAGAAATAGCATAATCCCGAGAACCACCCCGATAAGCAGTACCTTTTTAATCAAAAAAATCACCCCGAATGATTGTTTTTCAGAGTGATTCTTGATCGGCGCTGACAATCCTTTATGTAATATTCGCCAGCTATGATGCAGCCATCCTGTTTAGCACGAAAATGACTTGGTCTTTTTCCAAGGGCTTTAACACTACGTCAAGAGCGCCTGCCTTCAACCCGCTGAGGATCTCATTTTTGGATGACTCGGTACTGCAAATAAGAATCTTGACTCCGGGGTCCATCGCTTTAAAATAATGGATCGATTCAATCGCGTCGCCGTCCGGCATGAATAGATCGCGAATAATCAAATCCGGGTGTTCCGTGGAGAACAACCAAAGGGCTTCTTGATTGGTCCCGGCCTCGCGGATTTCATGTCCGGCCTCGCGCAGGTATTCCTTGAGTATTGTCCGTACTAAGGGCGAATCGTCGATGATTAGGACTTTCATTTCATCACATCCCTTAGAAGCGTTGTGATAAACCCGTCCGTAGGCCGGGGTGACCACAAAAGCTCAGAGAAGCAAGTGATAAAGTCGTTTTTAAACCTTTTTGTAAGTCGAATCAGTGTGTAAGAGACTTTATCACATGGCTTTTAGAAGCGTTGTGATAAACCCCGTCCGTAGGCCGGGGTGACCACAAAAAGCTCAGAGAAGCAAGTGATAAAGTCGATTTTTAATCCTTTGAAAGAGTGATTTCCGAATTTGAGGACTTTATCACATGGCTTTTAGAAATTAGCCAATACCAAAATATTTCTCTTTTTATAAAGTTTTTCCTTTTTTTACGAAAAAGACTCTTCCTTTTCTTTATTGAAGCACTGAATTCCCCACGTGAACTTGATAGGACCAGTTGCGTCCGTTGTTGTTATCCCAGTTCTGAGCGCTATCGCGAAAACAGAAATTAAAGTTCGAAGGCTCCTCGACCTGGATGGAGACGGTCCATCCTCCGTCGCGGGTCTTCTTCATTGGAATGTCCATGACATTGTTCCACTGTTCACTGCCGTATCCGGCATGGAGAAAAACCTTGTCGGCGCCAGCCGAAGCCAAGTGCCCCTTATATTTTATTTTCACCTCATCACCCAAAGTAATTGGCACCGGGTCTAAAAAAATCCCATCCACGACTTCTTCGGTCTTTTTTTTGCCAGGCACTTCCCATCCACTCCTTTTTGCAGTTTATCGGTTTCAGTGGGATATTATGCCCTTGACGGAGCCATTTAATCACGTCTTTGTTGGCTGACTTTACGCCATCTCGGCGCCCTGGGCGGGATCCAAGGCCAGTTTCAGTTGCTTCTTCGAAGCTACCTTGTTGATGGCCTCCGCCAACTCGTTAATTTTATAAGGCTTACTGACTACGCCGCAAAAACCGTATTTTTGATAGTCGGCCATGACCGGGTCATTGGAATAACCGCTGCTGACGATGGCTTTACTTTTCGGATCCATGGCCCGCAGTTCCGCGATGACCTCGCGTCCGCCTTTCCCTCCCGGCACCGTCAAATCCAAGATAACCACATCGAAAGGATCATCCGATTCGATCGCCTGGCGGTAGAGCTCCAGCATTTCGTCGCCATCCTGGGCCAGCCTCACCCGATAACCGATATACTCCAGCATTTGTCCGATCAGATACCGGATATTCAGGTCGTCATCCATCAGGAGAACCTTTCCTTCCCCCGTAATAAAAACGTCCGTCGCGTCGTTCGGCAGCGATAAATAATGCTCGCTGGCTGGCAGGTAAATCGTAAAACAAGTTCCTTGCCCCGGTTTCGATTCCACGTCGATATGGCCTTCGTGCCGCTTGATGATGGAGTACGAAGTCGCCAACCCTAAACCGTTGCCTTTCGCCTTGGTGCTAAAATAGGGATCAAAAATTTTCGCCAAATACTCCTCCGGAATGCCAATCCCTTGATCCTGAATCGACAATTTGACATATTTGCCGCTTGGAATCAGCGATCCCCGTTTGACATGAATATTTTCAGCCTTCACGAAGATGGTCCCGCCGTTGGGCATCGCCTGATGAGCGTTGATAACCAAGTTGTTGATGACCTGGCTGATCTGCCCTTGATCGACATCCACCGCCCACAAATTGTCCGGAATATCGAATTCGGCCACGGCACTCGTGCCGCGCAACGCAAACTCGGTCGTATCGCGGATCGTATTGGCAATCGAAGCGGTCTTTCTCAGCGGAGCCCCGCCTTTGGCGAATGTCAGCAATTGCTTGGTCAGGCCGGTCGCACGTTCGATCGCGGTTTCGGTATCCTTGAGATACTTGGAAATATCGCGATCTTTTTTGTACATGGCCCGGGCCAGCTGGACATTGGCCAAGATTTCGGCCAGGATATTATTGAAATCATGCGCTATTCCGCCGGCCAATATGCCGAGCGATTCCAGTTTGGCGGCTTTGAAAAGCTCTTCTTCGATCTTTTGTTGCTCGGTATGATCGTGAAAAACCAAAACCGTGCCGATCATATTGCCATTGGAATTGCGGATCGGCGAACCGCTCAATTGGAGGAGCCGTTCCCGTAATTCCCGGTCCACCAGAATCGCATTACGGTTCATTTCCATGCTTCCATCCGCCTGCATGATCTGCTCGTGAAGATCCGTATATTGTTCACTCGTCTGATCGTGAATCAAATAAAAGACCTCATAAAGAGAGCGGCCCGCCGCCTCTGCCTGCGACCAGCCGATGATCTCCTCGGCCGCTTTATTGAGAAAAATGATATTGCCCGAGGTATCGGTGGCAATAACCCCTTCGCCGATCGAACGCAGGGTTACGGCCAGACGTTCCTTTTCCGCAGCCAATTCTTCCTCAACTTGCTTACTTTTCGTGATGTCCTCGATGATGACCATGGCATAATGATTTTGATGGGACATATCCCATAGACCGGACACGGTAACGCTCCCCCAGATCGGTTCTCCGCTCTGACAAATGAAGCGATTCTCTGAATGGTACTTGTGAAGTTTGCCGGAGATGAGTTCTCCGAATAGATAGCGCCCCGCTTTCCGGTCGTCCGGGAAAAGGAGCTCGGAATAACGGAACTGCTGGAAATCTTGTTTTTCATAACCCAACATCTCCGTAACCGCCGGATTGCTGCCCACAATCTTCTCCTGAGGGTTCACCAATAGGATCCCCACTCCGGCGCCGTCGAAAAAAGCATTGAACCGCTCCTCGTTAATTTGCATAACCCCTTCGGCCTGTTTCAGTTTTCGGTACGGTTCGAGCAAAATATCCTGAACCAGGAATGGATAAAGATAGTAAAGCGACAGCAATTGCAACAAAGCGGGAATTCGTTTCCATGGCCCCGCAAGTCCGGGAAACAGGGACATCATGAACGCCAGGAATAACAATCCAAGCGAAACCGGGAAATGACGATATGGGAATTGTCCCTCCCGTCTCCGGTATCGAAACCAGAATCCGGCTGCCCCCATCAGAGACATCATGCCCAGGCACCCGATCCACTGCCCGATGATGGGGTTCGAAAATGAACTCGGGATGGTTTGGCTGAACCCGATCCAACCAAGACCGACGATGGAACCTCCGTTTAATACAACCTGAGTAAGCCGTTTTGAAAGACGGGTCTGGCCGATGAAGATGATAGGGATCGCCAATATAACCAGGGCTTGAAGCAACCGTCCCACGCTATGCGACTGCGCCGCCAACAATCCCGGATTGGAAACGAAACTGCTTGCGTACCCCGATAGAAGGCATAATAGATCAAAACATGCCATCCCCAAAAAGGCGCTTTTCAAAACCGCCAAGGGATGATGCGCCGAAAACTCACGAGTATTCCAAAATGCCGCGAAGAGACTCAGGGACAAAAAGACCCCGGTCATTTCAATCATCATTACAACCAGCCGTTCTTGGAAAAAGCCGACGGGAAGCAAAGCAAGGCAAAAAAGGACCGGGAAAAGAATGTTGAATGGTTTTTGCTGGGAATGCTGTTCCACGTAACAACCTCCGCAGTTTTTTGAAATGCTCCGTTTGCGCCTGCCGCTACCACCAATTTGACCCATGCAACATGGTGGCAACCGACTCATTTCGCCGTTTTAATTCGGATATATTATAACATAAATTTTTTTAATTTGCCCAAACCTTTCCAGTTCCCGTTTAATCAATCGGGACACTCCGGTCGCTCGCTCAGCTCCTGCCAAAGGTTCAGTCCGTCATTCCGTATGCCCCCTCCGTTATCGCGCAATCTTTCTCAGTAACCGCGCAACATCGCACAGTAACGGTGTATACTCGCACAGTTACTGTGCAAGCTCGCTCAGTTGCGGTGCATCCTTGTACGGTTACCGCGGATGATCGTTCAGTTACGGAGTGTGTTCGCACAGTTACTGTGTATGGTCGCCCGGTTAGGGAGCGTGAACGCGCGGTTGCCGCGCATCCTTGCGCAGTTGTTAGGCATGCTCATTGACTGCCTGCAAAAGTTCGCTCCCAACCCGAGCAAACTCCCCTTGTCTTGGCTAATTCCCGCTACCAAGCCCATGGCTGTCTTGCGCCGGCGCTCATCTCGTCTCCTTGTCTCTCATGCCAGGCGTACGTATAAAAAGAAGCCCGCTTGAATGCGGACTTCTTTTGTACAATGGCTTCCATAGTCGGTTTAAGTTTTATCCCTTCCCCCAGGAGTCACGCAGTCCCACCGTACGGTTGAAGACGAGTTTCCCGGGACGGGAATCGAGATCAACGCAGAAATAACCCTGCCGCAAGAATTGGAAGCGTTCGCCGGCTTTGACATCCTTCAGGCTCGGTTCCACCTTACAATGGGTAAGAGTCACCAACGAATCCGGATTCAAGGTCGCATTTTCGCCGGGATTCTCATCGAGGAACAAGTGGTCGTATAAACGGACTTCGGCGTCAACCGCATGCGCAGCCGAGACCCAATGGGAGGTTCCTTTTACTTTTCGGCCGTCGGCGGACCAACCGCCGCGCGTTTCCGGATCGTAGGTACAATGGAGTTCGATGATCTCCCCGGTGGCAGGGTCCCTAACAACACTCTCACATCGAATGTAGTACGCATGTTTCAGGCGAATCTCCCGGCCGGGTGACAACCGAAAATATCCTTTGGGCGGATCCTCGCGGAAATCGTCCTTTTCGATATAAATGACTTTCGAAAAAGGAATTTTCCGGGTACCCAGTTCCGGGTTTTCCGGGTTGATCTCCCCCTCAAACTCTTCCACCTGGCCCTCGGGGTAATTATCGATAATCACTTTGAGCGGATCCAGTACCGCCATCACCCGGGGCGCCCGGAGGTTTAAATCCTCCCGAATGCAGTGTTCGAGCAGGGCGATATCGACAATGCTGTTGCTTTTGGCTACGCCGATCCGGTCGCAAAAATTGCGGATCGATTCCGGCGTGTATCCCCGTCTCCGCAACCCGGAGATGGTTGGCATCCGGGGATCGTTCCAGCCGCTGACCGAATGGTTCCGGACCAATTCCAGCAGCTTGCGCTTGCTCATCACCGTATGGTTCAGGTTCAGGCGGGCGAATTCGATCTGTTGCGGCCGGGCCGGCAGATCCAGGTTCTCAATCACCCAGTTGTAAAGCGGCCGGTGATCCTCGAACTCCAGGGTGCAGATGGAGTGGGTAATCCCCTCCAAAGCATCCGAAATGGGGTGGGCATAGTCGTACATGGGGTAGATGCACCATTGGTCCCCGGTGCGATGGTGGGTTGAGCGTAAAATCCGATAGATCACCGGATCGCGCATGTTAATGTTGGGCGAAGCCATATCGATCTTGGCCCGCAACACCTTGGAACCATCGGGGAATTCCCCGGCCCGCATCCGTTTGAAAAGATCGAGGTTTTCTTCCGCCGAACGGTTGCGGTAGGGGCTTTCCTTGCCGGGCTCGGTCAATGTGCCGCGGTAATCCCGGATCTCTTGCGCCGACAGATCGCAAACGAACGCTTTGCCGGCTTGAATCAGGTCAATGGCGTACTGATAGAGCTGCTCATAGTAATCGGAGGCATAAAACAAGCGATCTTCCCAATCAAAACCGAGCCAACGGACGTCTTCCTGGATCGAATCCACATATTCGGTATCTTCTTTACTGGGGTTGGTGTCGTCGAACCGTAAATTACAAATGCCGTTGTTCCGCTTGGCGATCCCAAAATTCAGGCAGATCGATTTGGCGTGACCGATATGCAAATAACCGTTGGGTTCCGGAGGAAAACGGGTGTGTACCTTCCCTCCGTGTTTACCGGTTTTGAAGTCTTCATTGATAATTTCCTGGATAAAATTCGTGGGAACGGCAGGGTTCTCCGCCGAATCCGTTTTTTCCGCTGCATCGACTCGGTCGAATGCCGGTTTCGCATTCTCTGCTTCCATCGGTTTCCTCCTCAAAGATAAAAGAATCCCAAAACGCGCTTTGTAAAAGTTTCCTTACATGATTCTCCCATTATACCCTTTTTACATTATAATCTTTTGCGAAAACGCTTTGCAAATAATTTTTATCGCGGTGTCGGATAAATTAGCCTCACGAGAAGCCGTCAACGTTTCGGAAAACGAAAAAATCGGGCTTCAAAACAGATTGCCTAATATAAAATTGAATCTCCCTTTATCCTCTTTCCCAAAACTGGTGCCGATATAAAGCGTCCCAAAGACGGTCGGGCTGACCAATCCGAAGGATACATCGCTGGATAAATCCGGCGCCGACCATTTTTCAAAGACTCCGCCCCGTTGGAAAAACGCTCCCAGATAAAGATTCTTACGCGTCAAAGGCAGTTTTCTCAAGTATTTCAAGTACCCGATGGTGCCCAATCCGTAATTATCGCCCTGAAGGGCTTGAAACGGATAGCTTCCCAATTGTAGTGGCCCGCCCAGCTTGAATTGTTGAATCAACGGCAAATCGCCTTGAAACGACAAACCCGCGGCAAGCGTGCCAACGATGAGATCGCGGGAACCCACCGGGTAACTCCAACGGATTCTGGTTTCGGCTGTACCGAACCCTCCCTGAGCCCCCGGCGCTTTATCATACCAGCTACCCGTGAGCGTACCCAGAAAGCTCCGCCGGGCTTCTTCATCCGCCTGGGAAAAAGTATAGCGCAATTCCGTTTTGCGGACTGAGCCATCCAAATCGTCCAAATCACTGGCAACGCCGGTCTCCGGGCGTTGAAAACCAAGCGAATATCCCAAGCGGACTTCGGCAAATTTATTCAAGGTATAACCGAGGTCCACACCGGCATGGCCCGACGTAAGTTCATACCCCCGCACCCACTGCCCGGCGGAGAACAGGCTGCCGTCCGTCTGTTCCAAGCTGAGATTGGGCGCAAGAAACCAGGAACTGTTCGCGAACGGCTTATACAGCTCACCGGAGAGGTACGGCGTGGATCCCACTCCAAAATCCAGGCGCAGTTCCGAATGGTCCCCGAGAATATGATAGGCTGTAGTGCGGAATCCGGCGTTCAGCGCAGTATAATTCGAGCCGTCGTAAGTGCCCCGCAAGGCAAAACTGATGAAAGGCGGGCCGTAATTCTTTTCAACGGCCGTAATGAGCAAAACTGTCCCAGTCTCTTCGAAAGCCAGCTCATAACGGATACTCTCATACAGGCCGCATCCGGAAATTTCGATCAATACCTTATCCAGCGCATCCAATTGAAGCGGCTTGCCCAAAAAAGGACGGAGTTGACTTTGAATTGCTTTCCGGTTCAATTCATTGGTGCCCTTGACCATGACCGCTTCGGGGACCGCTGCCAGCGTCCGCTGCCGGCCGGCGCGCTGTTGCTGATAGATCTGCCATTCGCTTTCGGAAAGCGCATATTTTTGCAAGGCTGAGGCTTGGGAGGCGGCAGCCTGGTAACCGGCGCTGACGAACTCGTCGATCTTGTTCCAGTCCATGAAGGATACATTTTGGAACTCCGGGTGGATGACCACATCCGCGGCTTCCAGAGAGCGTCGCGTATTCTCGATGATGACCGTATTAAGCGAACCCATCAGCACCGAATCGATGCCGCGAATATCCCGGCCCCGGTTGTTGTCGTTGCAGTCCACCGCGATCACCGCGTCCGCACCCATGGTTTTGACCACATCCGCCGGGACGTTATTGACCAAACCGCCATCCACCAGCAAGCGCCCCTCCCGTTCTACCGGAGTGAATACGCCGGGAATGGCCATGGTCGCCCGCATCGCTTCCGCCAGGGAACCGTCCTTCAACACATACGGTTCCGAATTCCGGATGTCCGTGGCGACGCTGCGATAGGGGGTCGGAAGCTCGTCAAAACTGGCGATGCCCGAATACGGCAGGGTAATCCGGCTGAGCAGCAAACTGACCCGGTACAGAGAGAGCCCGTTGGGGATGATTAACTTATGGCGAAAGCCGATCTCCTGGATGGGATACTCGAGCCGGTCCTCTTTCCTCCGGAAATCCAGCGCATTGTAAGGCGGGGACGAGTCGAAAATATGGTTCCAGTCGAGCGCTTTCACGAAGACCTCGATCTCCGCGGGCGACATTCCCAAGGCATAAAGGCCGCCCATCAGCCCTCCCATGCTGGTGCCGGCGACGGCATCCACCGGGATATGGTGTTCCTCCAGCCATTGCAGGACTCCGATATGGCTAAATCCCAACGCGCTGCCGCCGCCGAGCGCCAGCCCGATCCGCGGCCGGGAGAGTTCGGTTGGAGCAGCCGCCATGGCCTTGCCCCCGCTCCATTGCCAGAGCAGAACGGCGCAGAGCAAGATGAGTAGTTTTTGGCGCAGCGGTTTCAGTGAACATCCCTTCCATTCATAAAACATCCAGTCGATTCTGTTTACAGGTATTCTCCAATCTTGGCGGATTTCCTTTAGAATAACACTGGATTCCAGAAACCGCCCGATGCGTCGGCCGGACGATAAATCACCCGGCTACTTTGTGGCCATAACTGAATGACATTGCCCCACTCTGGAAGGGTACAGGGAAGCTTGGCAGGGAGATCCGTTCCGGCCATCCATCCGAAGTCTTCGGAAACCCTTCCCGGAAGAGTGGAAAAGGGTCCGGAGGCTGCGGATGGTTCGCCAAATCCTTTGGACGGTTATCCGGAGCATCCGGAGGGTCCGCCCTACCTATCGGAGGATCGTCCGGACACTTTGGATGATCGTCAAAACACTTCGGAAAGGTTACCGGGCTTTTAGGAAACACTTCGGAGCCACAATCAAGGAAATTTTGGAGGAGCGCCGTCTTTATGAAACACGAGCGATTATCGATCATCCAAATTCTTGAGCACGCTCGTGTCCGATGCGACAAAAAAATCCAGCCAAAGGCTGGATTTTGATTGACTTGAGCCAAAGCGGACGAAGCCTAGTAGTGGATCCAACGGCCGTCCGCTCTATAAATATCGAGGATCAGCCGCAGGGATCGGAGCGCCTCGGCCCCGGATACCGGCGGTTGCTTTCCGGCCAGGATCGCCTCGGCCACCGCCGCCAGTTGCAGCTGGTGATATTCGATGGCGATGGCCCCGGGATCGGAACTGCCCGAGCCCGTCAGGACCGGATCCAAATAATCGCTTTCGGAGGCGCCGTCCACTTTCCAGCGGACGATCCGTCCCGCCTCCAGCGCGATCGAACCTTTCTCCCCATACAGCTCGATGCGTTCCGGAAATCCCGGTTTACAGGCGGTGGAACCGGTGATCGTTCCGAGGGCGCCATTTTCAAATTCCAGCAAAGCGATGGCCAGGTCCTCCACTTCGATGGGGTGAAGCACCGTCCGTACCAGGCTGGTTAAGGAACGGACCTCCCCGAAGAACCACAGGAATAGATCGATGGTGTGGATGCCCTGATTCATCAAGGCGCCGCCGCCATCCAGTTTTTTGGTTCCTTTCCACTGGCTGGACTGATAATACTGCGGATCGCGGAACCACTTCACCGCCGCTTCCCCCGCGATCAACTTCCCGAGGGCGCCGTCCTGGAGCGCCTTTTTTACTTTGACGATCGAAGGGTTGAAATGGCTCTGCAGAACGACCGCCAAGGAAGTCCCGTTCTGCTCGCAAGCGTCAATGAGCCGTTGCGCATTCTCCACCGAAACGTCGATCGGCTTCTCCACGATGACGTGTTTGCCGGCCCGCGCCGCCGGACAGCCGTATTCGCCATGCAAGCCGCTGGGCAGACAAATGTCCACCACATCGACTGCCGGATCGTTCAAAAGTTCCTGGTAATCGGCATAGGTTTTGACCTGAAAATCCCGAGCGACTGCAGCGGCGGCCGTGGCGGCCGCATCCCAAACTCCGACGATTTGATATTGCGGAATCGTTTGCAAAGCTTTCATATGGAATGACCGGCCAATCATTCCGCACCCGACCACCGCGATTCCGAGTTGTTCCTTACCCAATGCCATCACTCCTACCTATAAATCGTTCGCCCGAGCCCGAGAGGGCTTCGGCAGTTAATCGTTTTTCTGAGCGGCGTCATTCAAACAGCTTTTTAAGTAATTCAAACTTTGAACGGCAATCGTTTCCGGGTCGGGACGAAAGTCAAATACTTCAACCGACACATAGCCTTGGTAGCCGAGTTGCCGCAGTGTTTTCATGATCGGCCGGAAATCCACCTCTCCGAACCCGGGGCCCCGCATATTCGCATCATTGGCGTGAAAATGGCGGAAATGATCCTGGCATGCCATGATGTTCCGGGGCAGCGGCAGTTCCTCCGAGCACATGCTCTTCACATCCAACATCATCTGAATGTTGGGGTGGTTGATGGCCTGAACGACCGCCCGCACCTCCGCGTTGGTGTTCAGGAAATTGGTCTGGCTGGTCGGCAATGCCTCCAGGCAGATGGTCACTCCCCGCTCGGACGCAGTCTGGGCGCAACTCAAAAAGCTTTCGATCGCCAACCGGCGGCCCGTTTCATAGCCGGTTTCCGGTTGGATCCGGCGTTGGTTGGGCGAACCGAATACCATGATTTCGCCCCCGAGGTCGGCGCAGAAATCAATCAATTGCCTCAGGTAATCCACGGTCCGGAGGCGCACGGTCGCGTCGGGATGATTGATGTACAATCCGGCGGGTTTGACGAGCAGCCAATGGAGTCCGGCGATAGTGATCCCGGCATCCTCGGCGATTCGGCGTAATTCGCCGCGGCGGGCGGCGCTCACTTCGGTGACGGTTTCGGCAATCGTGAACGGAGCCAGCTCTAATCCTTGATAGCCGGTCTTCGCCACCAATTGAACGACTTTTTGGAAATCCCAGTTTTCGAAGAGTTCATTACAGATCGCAAATTTCATCCGTCAAACCTCCCTGTTTTAAGAAATGTATTCCAGCTCTCCAGACATTCGCGGGTGGCCGCTTCCCCTCCCAGCGAGAACGCGGTTCCCTTGGGAAGCGCCAGCAATTCCTCGCTTAATGAAGCATTGATCCGGTAGTGAGTCTCCAGAGACAACCAACCCGGGTACGCGTCTTCTTGCAGCCGCTTGAATACTGCGGCGAAGCCGACTGCTCCTTCCCCCAAACAGCAAGCGTCCGGATTGCCGGTCGCCGGATCGGGACGGACATCTTTGATGTGAATGTGGGCAATGTAAGGTTTCAGTCGCTCATATCCTTCGGGGAACGGTCTTTCCGCTTCCGGCACATAGAGATTGTTGCCGGGATCCCAAAGCGCCCGAATATTTTCGGAACCGATCCGCTCCAGTACCTGCGCCAGTCGTTGACTGGAATTGGCGCTGGTGGCCGGATCGGATTCGATCACCAAGATCCGGCCGCTCTCCTTCAAAAGGGGTTCCATTGCGCCAATTTTGTCGGTAATCTCGGATAAGCTGGAATCAAAACGGCCGTCCTCCCAAAAAGTGAAGCCGCGAATCAGCCGGGTGCCCAATGCTTCCGCGACCCGGATCGTCTGTTCCAGGAGCCGGCGGTGCTCCGCATAGGCCTCCTCATGGTGCAAGTCGCATTTGAAGATAGGCGCGGCCAGGCAGGGTATGGCCATGTCAAAATCCCCAGCGATCTTTTTGACCTGCTGCACTTGGTCCCGGGTTAATTCGTGGGGGTTCCTGTCCCAGGCCGAACGAAGCTCGATCCCGTCCAGGCCGAAGCTTTTGGCAACCGCCACGGCATGGGCCAAATCTTGCGAAATCTCATCGGTAATAACGGCACGGGGAAAGCGCAATTCAGTCACCTCGAATCGGCAGAATCTCGGAAAACCTCTTTATTCACATAGGATCGCCAAACATTTTCAAACCAGAAATGATCCTCCGGGACCGGCCGCACCGCTTCCCAGGCAGTGTGATGAGTCCTGCTGTCAAATTGATATTGCAGCACCCACTGGCGCAGCTCCGCATTTTCCGGACGGAATCTCCATTCCGGACCCAGTTGTTCCAAACTGGCGGAGCCCTGGGGATCGACCACCAGATACGAGCCGCGGCTGCCGCCTTGCCGTTGAAGGTAGGCATGAATGCTATGCAGCACCGCAAGCTGCGTGAGGCAAAGCTGGCGATCGCGGAAGTACTCGATGAGGCGCGCCGGATCTTCCAGCCGGAATTCGAAGCGATGGATCGCCTCCCATTGGGCTTGAGCTTCCGCGAGCGCTCGCTCGATCTGAGCAGCATCGCGAATATGAGCCGCCATCCGGCTCATCCGCGCCTGTAATTCCTCCCGGAACTCAAGCCAGATTCGACCGTTTGGCGAGGCAACTCGCCCCAAAGCTCCCTCCGCCAGACCGACACTTCGTTCCAGCGCCGGTCCTGCCAGCTCAAGAAAGGATTCCGCCGTAACCGTACTCTCCCGGTAGCACTCGGCAATATACTGCGCAGCACGGTACCCTCCCACTTGTCCGGAATTCAATGCGGTCCCACCGGGCCGATACACGCCGTGCGTACCGTTGACTTCGCCGATGGGGAATAAATGTTTGACATTGGATTCCCACCAGATGTTTCCCAGCAGGCCTCCGTTGCAGTGCTGGGCGCATACTGCAATTTCCAACGGTTCCTGCGCCAAATCGATGCCATGCTGCGCATAGAGCTGGATCGCCATCGGGTTCATCTTTTGGAGTCGCTCGTACGGCGTCCCAAAGAGCACCGCCGATTTATGGAGATAATCATAGGCTTCGGATTCCAACTCTTCAAAGCGCAACTCCGCGCCGCCTTTCCAAGCAGGATTCCGGCGAAAGTCGAGGAAGACCCGGCGGCCTTTCACGACAGTTTCCTGATACACCAGCAAATCAATGTAGGAAGAGCCGTAATTCTCAATCTTTCTGGGGTCAAAAGGCCATTGATAACCCTTTAGGAAGATGGCGGTTCCCATCTTGCCAAAGCTCGGGAAACTTTCATTCAGGAACTCCCGTTCATCGCTCCCGTCGGCTGCCGTGCTGATATAACGGGGAATTACTTGTTGATAGGTTCCGGAGACATTCCAGCGAAACTTGATCGAAGCTAAACCATACTGCCATTCGGTCAAGTTAAGCGCGGCCGCTCCGGCCTCCAGCGCGACGCCCGTACTCCCTAAATGGTCTTTCGGATATACCGAGGTCTGGTAAAGTCCTCCCGGGCCACCGGTACCCAGCACCACATTTTCGGCTTGAAATACCACCAGTGAATCCAGACCGGAAGAGGCTTTGTTTTTATCAATGGCTATGGCTCCCACGGCCCGCTTCTGCTCTCCTTCGCCTACCGTCAGTAAGGAAATGACCTCAAAGCCGTCCAAGATCTCGGTTCCTTGTTGGCGCACTTGGATTAAGAGCTTTTGATACATTTGGTTGGAGGTCCAAGGGCCGGCCGAAGTCGCTCTTTGTTTGGGATCATGGTCGGTCTTGTATCCGACATAACCGCCGAAAGCATTGTGGGGAAACGGCACTCCAATCTGGGCCAAGTGATAAAATTCCTGAGCAGAAAGGGTTGCTTCAATCAGGGCGATATCCCCATGCATCGCACCGCCATTGAACAACGTGCGGGCCATGTCGTAAACCGAGTCCTGCCCCTCGCCAAATAATGACAGTTTATAGTAGGTTTGTTTGTCGGACCCGGAATTGTTGGAAACGCCGCCACCGAGACGCTCCGTGACGACCAGGATATCCCGGACGCCGAAACTGACCAGGTGGTAGGCGCAGTTTAGCGCGGCCGCTCCCGACCCCACGATCAATGTGTGACAACGAAACAGAGGATACGACCGGCCGCGGATGATGATCTGTTTTTCTTCCATTTTCTCACCTTTAAAACAATTACCCCGGAAACCAGGGTAATTGACCTTGTATATTCTTTTGCCGGACATTTGAGGCGGTTTATCCCAATTCCGGCAGGAGTACTGCTTTGATAGCTTCGCGGCTATCCATGACTTGTAATGCCTGGTTCACTTCGCTCAAGGGGAACCGATGGGTTACCAAACGGGAAAACAGTTCCGGATTACTGAGAACCAGGTTCATGGCTTGATAAGCATGCCGGGTGTCGCTGACCCAGACGCCTTGCAAACGAAGATTCCGGCGGGTCAAATCTAGGAAACCATCGAATTCAAAAGTGCCCCCCGGTTGGCTCAAACCAACGCTTAAAACCGTTCCACCCATGCGAGCCAAACCAATCGCTTCGCGCAAGGCGTCTCCACTGCCGGACGCTTCAATAATCAGATCGGCGCCCCGTCCGGAGGTTAATTCCATGATTCGCTCCTGACGTTCGGCAGCGGTCAATTTTTTGCGATTCAATAAGGTCGTTGCGCCGAATTGGCTGCCCATCTCCAAGCGGACTTCGGAACCGCCGATTAAGACAATCTCACCGGCGCCGTATTTTTTGGCGTAGGCCGCCGAGAAGAGACCGATCGGCCCCGGGCCGAAGATGACCACCGTCTCGCCCAGATTCGGCCGAACGATATCAAAACCGTGCGCTGCGGTTGCTCCCGAACAGGAGGCCGCCACCAAAACCGACGGATCGATCGCTGTTTGAGGGACCTTCAGAATATTCGTCCCGGCATCCAAAATCACATGATCGGCATAGCAACCATTCAAATAGGGAGGAACGCCCATCGGCACATTGATACCCGGCACTTTCCGATTTTGGCAGAAAGAAGGTTCTTTCAGTACTGCGCAGTAGTAACAATAACCGCAGGAGATACCGCGGTTCCAGAAGACGAGGTCGCCCTCGCGCAGTTCACTCCCGTCCGCCGCGCATTTTTTGCCGCCGATTCCCGCCACTGTTCCGATGCCTTCATGGCCCAAAATCATCGGCAAGCGAGTTCGCGAATCCTCGCCCTTCCACATATGAAGATCGCTCCCACAAACACCGGAAGCTTTCAGTTTCACGAGTACTTGACCCGGTAAAAGCTCGGGAATGGGTATCGATTGTTCTACCAAAGGCTTATTAAATTCTTGTAGTACGTAAACCCGTGCATTCATGAGTTTCCACGCTCCGTAATTATGCAAGTTTTATTCCTTTTTGCTTCGTGAGGTAATGGCTAATACCGCCAGAATGATCGCTCCATAAATCATCCGGCGCATCGGTTCACTAATATTGAGAATGGTGAGCAATCCGGTTAAAGCCGTAATGGTAATGACGGCCGCAGCTGTTCCGGCATAACCGCCGACGCCGCCCCGGAATAAAGTTCCACCCATGATGACCGCCGCCATGGAGGTCATCTTATAATCGTCTCCGAGATCGAGGGTTCCTGTCCCGATATAGCCGCAAACGATAAAACCTGCGATAGTCGACATAATCGCGGAAATGACATAGACGCCGATGATCAGACGGTCGGCGTGAATCCCCGAAAGTTCCGCCACTTTCTTATTGGCGCCGACTGCATAGACTTTCCTGCCGAAGGTGGTTCGCTTTAAAATAAGCACCACGAGCACCGAGGCGATAATCCAGACGAGAATCGAAACTGGGAAAAAGTCAAAAAGGCGTCCGGTTCCAATATATTTTAGAATTGGCGAGGCGGTCCCTTTGGTGGCGCCACCCGTAAAAACCATGGTCAACCCATCCAGCATGATACCGGTGCCTAGCGTCATAACAAAAGGATTAATGCCTAATTTGGTAATGCCTAACCCGTTAAGCAATCCGAAAGTGGCAGCCATCCCGGCCACTAGGATAAAAGCCGACAGTAGATTGGCGTCGGACCCCATCATATAGGTTGAGCCCAACATACCCGCAAAGACGGTGACGGACTGTACCGACAGATCGACATGACCGGTCAGCATTGCCAGGGTTTGGCCGATCGCAATGAATCCAAAAGGAACTGCTTGGCGCAACAAGCGTAGCAGGTTCTCCGGTTGCACATAACCAGGGCTGATGATACCACTAATCACAATCAGGACCAAAGTGGCCACCCAAAGCCAAAGTTTCATATTGTTGGCGTTTTTGAAAAATCCGGCAACGCCAGTGCTGCTTTTCGCAGTCGCAGTTATTTCGCTTTGTCTTGCCATTTTTTCTTAATCGCTCCTCCCGCCACTGCAACTACCAATAAGGCTCCGCGGAACACATATTGATAGAAGGTGGAAACTCCCAAGTGATTGAAGATATTTCCCAGGATAACAATCAAAAACGCGCCACCCAATGTCCCTGCGACACTCCCCACTCCGGTGTTAAAGAGCGTACCTCCGGCTACTGCGGCGGTCATTGAATCCAAACTAAAAGTAGCACCGGCGGTCGGATCTCCGGTTCCCATCCGTCCTGCCAAAAAAAGGCCACTGAGTGCGGCTAAAAATCCCGTGATGGTATGAGCCCAGATTTTAACCTTCGTTACGTTGATCCCAGCACGGAATGCAGTTTCCTTATCCGCCCCGATCGCCCTTAAATGAAGTCCAAAACGAGTGCGGTAAAGAACATACCAGGAAATAATGGCCACTACAACCGTTCCCACGACCGGATACGAAATCGGTCCCCAACTTCCCGTAATCACCCGGATAAAATCGATCGGAATGATTTTGGTGTAGTCGGGAAATGGCATTAAATACAGCGCGAACCCGAGTAAGGTGAAGTTAATGGCCAATGTCAAAACCATGGCTTCGACTTTAATTTTGATCAATAAATACCCGGTCAGCGCCCCAATGGCTGCGCCGATGAGTAGTAAAACCAGCGACATCCCAATCATCGAAGCCGGTGTGTTGGTCATTAGAAACGGCGCACCACAAACAATGATGCTGATGATGCCGCCTACTCCGAGATTGACGTCACCCGCCAGGATAACGTACGTCTGCGCCAGACCAGCCAGGGCGAAGGCCACGGTTTGGACCATTAAATTGGGTAGATTCCCCGGGCTCCGAAAACTTTCCGATACGCTATAACCGATCGCCCAAGTAATCATGAGAATGATGTAGATGGGCATGCCGGGATTATTGAGGGCGCGCCGGAAAAAGTTAGTTTGGACAGTTGTTTCTTTCGTGATTGGTACCTTTTCCATCGACTCTAACTCCTTTCAATAAATGAACAATCAGGCGAGTCCCCATTGCGCTGTCATTAACATCTCTCGGGTCGCTTCAGTCCCTCGGAACTCTTTGACAATATGGCCCTCGTACATTACCAGAATTCGATCGCAGACCCGTAACAATTCGCCCATATCAGTGGAGAACATTAGGACTCCGGCCCCTTGATCGGTCACGCTGCGCATGAGCTGATAGATCTCTTCCTTAGCGCCAATGTCAACCCCACGAGTCGGCTCGGAAAAAAGGAACACTTTTGGTTTGGCCGGCAACCATTTCGCGATGACGATCTTTTGCTGATTACCGCCGGATAGATTGTTCGCCTTATGCATAGGGTTCGATGGATGAACCTGCAAAGCCGCGATTAAGTCTTTTCCCATGGACCGCTCTTTTTCAACGTCGATAAATCCAAAACGCTGGCGATCTTTCAATGTCGGCAGAGCCATATTTTGTAACAGATCCAAAACCAAACACAAACCTTCGACTTTCCGTTCCTCCGGCACAAATGCCAATCCAGCCCGGATCGCATCTTTAGCATTGCGGAAAGTTACAGGTTGCTCGTCTACAAATATCTGTCCGGAAGTTGTTTTAACGACCCCATAAAGGCTACGGATAAATTCGCGTTGTCCCTGACCCTCTAAACCAATCAGTCCCACTATTTCGCCAGCGCGAACGGTTATATTAATATCATGAAACCAGCTCTTGGCGGAGAGATTTCTAGTTTCAAGAAGTTTTCGTTGTTGAACGGGATTCTTGCCATCGACCCGAGTGCCCAAAATTGCCTTGCCAGTCATCATTTCGACAATTTTTTCCATGTCAAGCTCTGAAATCGACTTGGTTCCGACCAACTGTCCATCCCTTAAAACGGTGACTGTATCACAGACTTGGAATACTTCTTCCAAACGGTGAGAAATAAAAATCACACCATGATTGGTCGCAGCCAAATTGCGGATAATCTCCATGAGTTTTTCAACTTCATTATGGTTTAACGCAGCCGTCGGTTCATCCATAACGATAATTTTGGATTCCTGGGAAAGCGCTTTGGCAATCTCAACCATCTGTTTCTGAGCTAAGGAGAGATCCTTAACCAAGGTATCGGGATCCACATTTACGCCAACCCGCGCTAAGAGCTCTTGCGCTTTTGCCCGGACTTGGCCACGGTCAATCGCTCCCAAATTTTTGGAAGGCTCATGACCTAAAAAAAGATTTTCCGCTACGGTAAAAGCGGGTAACAAATTCAACTCTTGGTGAATAACGGATATTCCCAGCTTTGCTGCTTGGTCGGGGTGTTCGATCCGGACCGGACTGCCATTTAAGCATGTTTCCCCGCGGGTCGGCTGATAAACACCACATAAGATTTTAATGAGAGTCGATTTACCGGCTCCGTTTTCGCCGATTAAAGCATGAACCGAACCCAATAAGCATTCAAAGCTGACATTATCCAGCGCCCGCACTCCGGGAAACTCTTTACAGACCCCGGTCACTTTCAAAAAAGGTTCCTGCATCGCGCCGTTTCCTCCTTATATTGTTCTGCACAGTATTGCCCTCTGCCTCACGACAGAGGGCAATACTACTTGAATCTTATTTCTTACCCCAAAGTTTGACTTTCATCTCTTCCGGCAAGAAGGTGGAGTTAATATAATCGTCTCCCAAATCAGGGCGGGCAACTTTATCAAGAGTTTTGTCGGTACAAGTCCACAACTTCATTTTTTCGATGTGTTGAACCTTTTGACCCCGGAGTAATTTCATACCCAGAGCAAGCGCCACGGCGGAGTCTCCCGGAGGATCCTGAATCGCGAAAGAACGTACCTTTGCTCCGGAATCGCGCCATTTCTTCCACAAATTGAAGTGGCCGTTGGAACCGGTTCCGACTACGATGATGTCCGGCCGTTTGGCTTCATAGGTTGCTTGCATTGCGCCGTAACCGGACGGACCGCCGTCAGCATAAATGGCTTTCAAATCGGGATTCGCCGAGATGAAGTTCTCAGCCGCCCGTTTGGCTTGGTCGTAAGCGGAATTGGTCCATACTTGACCGACGACTTTGATTCCCGGATATTTCTTGAATACTTTGAGGGCCCCTTCATAACGCATTTGACCCGGGGTGGTGCCGGCGATACCGGTTAGCATCGCCACTTTGCCCTTACCTTTCAGTTGGGTGGCGATATATTGTGCAAGTTGCTCTCCGATTTCACTCTGATCGGCGATATTCTTGACGGTGACTTTCGGGCTGTCTACGACGCTATCGAAACTGACAACGGGAATACCGGCGTCAACCGCTTTTTCAACTGCGGGCACCAAAGCGGTCGGCGGGGCAGTAATGACGATTAAATCGACTTTCTTGGTGATGAGGTCTTCCATATCAGCGATCTGTTTGGCAACGTTATTGGCAGCATCCGTAACCACGACTTGCTTGATATCCTTATGCTTGCTGGCCTCATATTTGAACTCTTCAACCATTGCTACCCGCCAGGAGTTGACCACGGAAATGTTACAAAGCGCAACCGTGTAAGGACCCTTTTTCTTCCATTTTTTTGCATCAACTACATAATTATCCTCAGCGAAGACAGAAACTGCAAAGGTGACCAATAATAAAGCCGCTAAAAACCAAGACCATCTTTTAAATTTCATTCTCAAACTGCCTCCTTAATGTTTTTTGACCACCGGAACTTCAATACGCATCCTTTGCTTAGCTCACCTCCCCGACAGAATTGAAATCGAACCAACAAGACTGGGATTGAATTTCCACTTCCCAGAATCACTGACTCATCATGCTTTGATGAAAGTGGAATTCCAATTGTTTATAGAAATCCTGCCGTAAAAAAACCGGAGATTTCTGTCAATGATTCGGTCCCAAAATTCAGCGCAATTCCACCCGGGTCCCGGAAGCCGCCGCAAGATAAGCGGCATAAATCGCCTCAGTGGTTTCGCAGGCCAATTCAAGGCCTGAAAGAGGTTCGCGCCGGCTGGCAACGCATTCCATGAAGTCTTGCATCTCATGGTGGTAGCCGCGGATCCAGTCCTCATCCGGGGCTGCAAATTGCCAGCCTCCACTGGTCTCCAATTTCTCGGCGATATACTCGGAGCCAATCACCTCATGGCCCGGGGTATAAAGCATTAGATCCGAATTGGGGTTCATATTGCATTGAATGACCCCTTTTACATGAAAAATCTCATGCAAATTTCTGACCCCGCCCAAGATGGTATCGGAAGAAACGACAATTGCCTTGGTGCCGTCGGTAAAGGTTAATGTCGCCGTAGCCCAGTCCTCCACATCCGTAAACCCGTGAGTTACCCATCCGGTTCCCGCTTGGGCCACTCCGGGGATATCGGTAAACTTCCCGGTTTCAGCGACGATCGATTTGACGCGAATGGGTTGACCGTTTTTTTGTTGCCCGTCAAAGTGCTTCAGGTGAATCACCGCGGCCATGGGATGGGAACCCAGCCGTAGCAGAGAGCCGCCTCCCGCCAGGGACCACTGCCGGGCATAACTAGCATGAGAACCGGAATGGGATTCTTCGGCGCGTTGCGATAATATCGTGGTATTCTCAATGGAACTGAGAATTCGTCGGGCTTTCACTATCGGCGGAGCATAGATCCAGTTTTCCGCATACATAAAGAGCACTCCGGCCCGCCCCACCGCTTCACGGATTTCGGCCATGTCTGCCCAGACTTTCAGAAACATCTGTTGCCGATCGACCGTTTCACCGATGGGTTCCCCGTCTCCGGGCTGACTGAAATAACCGGTTAAGGGCTTTTCACAGATTACATCTTTACCGGCAGCGGCAACATCCAAAATCATCTGTTTATGAAGATGATTTGGAGTGCAAATATCGATTACATCCAGCTCGACTTGATCCAGCATGATGCGGTAATCCGAGAAAGCTTGGGGAATCCCGTGTTGGGAGGCGAACAACTCCGCTTTCCGTGGAGAAGCGCAGGCTACGACTTGTACATCCAATCCACTGACCTTCCGCAAGGCTTCCAGATGGATTGCCGCTACGAAACCACTCCCAATCAAGCCGACTCTTACTTTTTGCAACGCCAGGCCTCCCTTATCGAAACATTAAACTTTTATTTTCGTCATTGAGTCTTATGAGTCCCGGCCCATCCGCGACCGAAGCGCCCAATTTCAATGTCGGATCGAGGATCAACTGTTCCGGCCGCGCCCTGTCTCCTTCAATACGATGAATTAGATTTCGGGCAGCGGGTTCACCCAATTGAATATCAGGCATCTCAATATGGGTTAATTTCGGATTTACGAGCTCAGTCCAGTCGGGTCCCCCGTAAACAACCAATGATATATCGCGGGGAATGAGTTTTCCCCGGTCGTGAATGGCTTGGAGTATTCCTTCCCCCAGATATTGATGGCCTGCAAAAACGGCAGTGATCTCGCCTTCCGCGAAAAGCTGCTCGGCCATTCGGTAGCCCTCTTCGCGAGAAATCTGGCCCAATAACGCCGGGCAATCCCCCGTGCGCAAACCGTTCTTGATGACTGTGGAACGAAAACCGGCATATCGCTCATTGATCCGTTTGATCTTGGATTTCCATCCTATAAAAGCGATCGCGCGATGGCCACGATCAATCAAATATTGAGTGGCTAATTCCGCCCCTTTTTGGTTATCAAACCCGATATAATCGTAAGAATCAAGCGGAATACCGCTCAATTGCCGGTCAAGAATGACATATGGAATCTTCAAATCGCGCAGGGGCTTGGTATTTGCAGTTCCATCGACAGTCGGCGCGATAATAAAACCATCCACTTGTTGAGAGATCAACGTTTCAATATAAACCCGTTCCCGCCCGGGATTATCATAGGTGCTGCAAATGAGCAACACATAGCCGGCATCGTATGCCACCTGTTCGGCAGCCATCACCGTGCGTGTAAATAAAATATTTTCAAATTGCGGAACCAAAATGGCAATGGTTTTGCGCCGTTTTCCCCTCATACACCGGGCCAAAATATTGGGTCGGTAGCCAAGATCTTGTACGGCCGCCAGAATCCGTTGACGCAACTCATCGCTTACATACTTATCAGACTCCGGGTTCAGAACATGGGAAACCGTAGCTACCGAAACACCAGCTACCATAGCCACATCGTACATTGTGGGAATTCTTTTTCCAGTTCGGGATGGCATGTTATCCGTCATACCTCCACGGCTTTTCAATTAATCGTTTATCTCAAAAACTCGGCTTCGGATAAAACATTGAATTCATTGAAGTTTACACAGTTAATCGTTTGTCTGAAAAACTTTTCGATAATTTTATCGGCATTTATCTAAATATTATGAATCATAAATTTCGGGATACTTTTTCATTGCATAGGTTACATCAGAGAACTGGATGCAACCTATGCAATTGTTTATGATCAGAGCCGGTATAATGCTTGAGATGGTGACTCCCTATTCATTACTTGACTTGACGGTTGCGAACCCCTTCCTGATAAATGGGCATGTAAACTCCCCCATCCCGGATGACACAACCGGTACGACCGCCGTCACGCATGATGTCCGTACACTTACTACAGGCAATACAGGCTTTGTTCGGATCCATGGTGCCCTTTTCCAAAACATCCTTCACAAAATCAGGATAAGCAAAGGCTTCCCGGCCGAATCCGGCAATATCTTGATGGCCCATTTGCAAATTTGCCGCCGCGGCATAGACGGCGAACTGGCGCAACCACGAATAACCGGTACCCATAATCTTCATCTCCGGACAGGAATTCTTCAGTTCCCGGGTCAATGAAAAAATGCGGGACACTCCAAAGAGCGGGTGTTCGTCCGGGGGAACAAGGCCATTAGCCGGACTATCGTAAGGGCGGTTGAAATGCGGATTGTAATAAGGGTTCGCAATGGAAATACTAACAAAACGAATTCCCTTCTGGTACAATTGAGCGATTAACTGTTTCGGCTCATTCAGGTCAAGCGGCAGCGACCCCGGTTCACTGCCCTCAGTCGCCGGGTTGACACCCCAGCCATACGGATAAGGCAGTCCATCCCAGGCATTCAAACGCAAGGTAATGGCGATTTTATTCCCAAGTTCCGCTTGGATCTTTCCGATAATATTCATCAAAAACCGGGTGCGGTTTTCGAAACTCCCACCGTAACGGCCGGGGCGGATATGGCTTCCCAACAGTTCTGAAATTAAATAGCGATGACAGCTCTTAATGTCGATGATTGGGAATCCGGCCTCGGCTGCGATTTTCGCCGCTGCGACATACTTGTCTTCCAATCTTTCCAACTCATCGTCGGTAATGGTTGGGTAGCTCGAATCAATACCGACTTTCGGGTCGAGGAACGGATTATGCTGAGCGATAATTGGCCGAGGTTTTCCTTCCGGTTTGCTGTAACGACCGGAATGGGTCAATTGCAGTACCGGCACGAATTGATGATTCGGTCCCAAAACGGAGCTCGCTTTTTGCTGAGACTTTTCCAGTAGAGCCGCTAATGCAGCGGTATTTTCCGGAGCGGCGAACAATTGTCTGGGGTTGGCCCGTCCCGCAAAATCGACGGCAGTCGCCTCAAACCATATTAAACCCGCTCCACCCGCAGCAAACCGTTCATAACGCCGGATGGTTAGATCGTCCGGTTTTCCATCAAGCGTACCGTCACAGCCTTCCATGGGATGAATGCCAATGGAATTCGGGGTTTTCAAATGGTAAATCTCCGTTTGCCGTTTCAAAGAAGATAAATCGCGTTCCAGTACAATCGGTAAATTCTGTTTCGCGATTTCAGCTTCGAGTTCCGCCAGGTTTTGATAATGAAAACGTTGATGCAAAATCATGTTCCTCCCTATCGTAACTTAGTGAATGCAACCAGCTTGAACGAAACGCCGATCCGGCCAGGACTTGTTTGAATGAAGCATCATTTCCAACCCGCCTCAATCAACATGGCAGAGTTGAATTTGAAACGAAAACAAACCCAACCCGAAGGGACTTAATGATTAATTTCACAAACTAAGCGGCGTGACATTCTGTGTAGTTGCATTAAGGATTACCCGTACCTATTCAAATCATCAAATGTTGAAAATGATTCGTTATTCAGTCGCCATGAAAGGCCTTTCCGTATCCCACCGAGCCCCGCACCAGGAGTTTGACCTCCAGTTTTTCAATGACCGGTTTTAGTTTACCTTTACCGTTGATGAGCTTAATGACTCGTTCGGCGGCTTTCGTTCCCACTTCGTAAAAGGGTTGCGCCATGGTTGTCAGCGGCGGATCCATCAATTCCGACATATCGAGATTGTCGTAACCGATTACGGCGATATCTTCGGGGACCCGCAATTTCCGTTCCTTAACCGCTTTGATCACTCCGAGGGCTTTCGGATCGCTGGTGGCAACGACAGCGTCCGGTTGACCCCCGCGTTCCCAAAGATCGAGCATTGCCTGGTAACCATCTTCCCAACCCGCTGTGTCATAAACGACCAGCGTCTCATCCAAAGCCAAGCCGGCATCAGCCAGAGCCGCTTGATATCCCAGAAAACGTTGCCGATACAGATCCAATCCCAACGTACCGTTGATAATTGCGATTCGCCGGTAACCCCGGTCGATCAAGAAACGGGTAGCGCGATAAGCGCCCTGAAAATTATCAATAATGATCGAATCCAACTTCTCGTTCAGGTGACGCAGCATCAAAACAACCGGGTATCCTTCTTCTTTGAGCTTGACAATATGGGAGCTGGCCGCAGTGGCAGTGGAAAAAATCAAGCCATCCACCGAGCGCATTCTCAAGTTTTCCACGTAAAGTTGTTCGGTCTCCAGATCTTCGTCGGTATTGCATAGAACCACGGTATAGCCGTGCTTCTTGGCGATATCGGTGATACCCCGGATTGCCGCAGGAAAGAGTAGATTGTGAAGGTTCGGAATAATCAGGCCTAAAGTTTTGGTCCGGCCTTCTTTCAAACCTTTTGCCAAGGCATTCGGTTGATAGTTTAACTCTCGTACCGCCTGCAGGACTTTTTTTTTGGTTTCCGGATCGACAAATATTTTGCCGCTCAACGCCCGGGAAACAGTACTGGTGGACACCCCGGCTTTTAGGGCTACTTCTTTAATATTTGCCATCAAATACTTCCTCTGCAATCCTTTGTGCAAACCATTGTGCAATCGATTTCATGTAAATATAATTAAACATTCATTTTGGAATTCCTGCTTAAAAATGGACTTTTTTTCGAAAATTTTCTTCAACTGGCTGGAAGTGTTTGTTTTTGGGCGAATTCCCCGACTTCTATTGGCACTGCAAACCCAGTCCGGCAATAAGACGGACTGGGTTCTCCGGTATGCCTTCGTTCCGAATGAAATTATGCTCCTCCCACCCGCCGGAAGCTGTTTATCGCTACTGCCGCTGCTCACGTCAAATGGAAAATAACTTTTATCCTTTTTTAAGCGCCCAGCGGATATTGCATCCCCGTAACTCCGTTTTGCAAACTCCCAATTTCACTTTGCGATTTCACAATCTCATTTTGTCAGGACAAAATTCTAATTTGCGACACCCAATGATCATTTTAATGTTTTTATGCTTTCCTTATCTTTTTTCGTTCCCCAATAATAAAAAAACAGCCGGACGGCTGTTTTGAGAAAGATATCAATTCAAGCGCACGCCGGCGGGTTAACTGACGGCCTCCAGCTTCCGATAATCGGCCACCGGAATATGAAGTGCCACTTTTTCGCCGCGTTGATAAGGAAACGGAACCGCAGTTTAAAATATCGCCCAAAAAGATGTACTCGCCCGCCCACTTTCATATAAAAACGAAGCACATTCCCCAGGACGATGATATCCTCGATGCGGCCCTCCAGTCGGAGACCATCGAGCGGTGTAACTTGGCCAATTTCAAATAATCCGCCAGTTTGATTTTGATATTGGATTTGTTAGCCGCCGAACTCCAGCACTGCGACCACGTAACACGGTAAGCAGTCATATCTTTAGCGCCGAGAGGTATTCTGCAATACCTGTTTTGCAACATCCGGATAGTTGGTAATAATCCCATCCACTGCGGCGGCGATCATTCTCTCCATATGGACCGGTTCATTCACAGTCCATGGATTGACCATTATCCCCCTGTGCCTTGCTTCGCGAACCAGTTCCGGGGTGACGCTATGATGTTCGGGATGTAAAGCCGCAGCCCCAAAAGTTTCTGCATATTCCCATGGCTTGAACAGATCCGCTTCATACAAGGCTCCGGTCTTCAGCTCCGGCAAAATGGTAATGGCTCTCAACAAAGAATGGTGATTGAAGGAAGAGATGATGCAACGATTGACAATCCCAAAATTTTTGACCATTTGGATTACTTTCTCTTCAATACCGGGATATGGAAAAATATTGGTCTTCAATTCGATGTTGAGCAGCAGACGGGTCCCGGCTACCAATTCGAGCAAATCCGACAGACGCGGGATCCTTTCTCCGACAAAGCGCGGCTCAAACCAACTTCCGGCATCCAGTCGCCGCAACTCCTCCCAGGTGAAATCCTTGATCAAACCCTCGCCATCGGTCGTGCGGTCAACCGCCTCGTCGTGGCAGATAACCACTTCGCCATCCTTACTCAAGTGGACATCGAACTCCAGGCCGTCGACGCCGAACTCGACCGCCATGCCGAAGGCGGCCAAGGTATTCTCCGGAGCCCGGCTAGAAAAACCGCGATGCGCGATGATCTTCATTTTTTGTTCCCCTCCCATTTGCATCCATATCTATCAAACTATCAATCCCCAAGACTCCTCGGGCGATATTCATCCCATGACCGTCCTGCCGCAGGATCGCTTCACTTCTTCCAGCCGCTTGCTTACCGATTCCCTCATGTCGAAATTTATCATTATCCGGAGCAAAGCGCGGTCATACGCATTCAAATATTATTTCATTGATTTTACTCCCATAGTTTTAATGGATGATGGTTCCCATGTAATATATGAGAAAAGAATTCTTTAAAACTCGACAGTTTTTCCGCCGTTATCAGGTTTTAGAGGACTCTCTTCATCACTGCCCGCTATATCCGGGCAACGATGACGGCTGACGTCGACCCCCATCGGCAGACCGCTCGGCTTCCTCATGAAATGGTCTTCCAGTCCGACGCGGATGACCAGTTTCCATCGTATAAATACTCGGGCCGATGAACCCGATCAACGTATATTCACCAGAAATGGCTGATAACGGCGGACCAAACCATAGCAGCGGGCTTCCATCCATAGTCAACTGGTCGACGTCATGGTGACCCTCCGCCGCAATGTTTTGAAATGTGCTATAATAATATTAAGCCGATTAAAAGCTATGGGGTAAAATCTTTCGAACCGGAAATCAGCTTGCAGAAAGGTTTAAAAACGATTTTATCTCTTGCTCCAGCAATCGCCGTGATTCTTCCGGCTTATTGGCCGGGTTTCTAGCCGGGTTTATCACCGCTCTTTAATAACATTAAACCATTTTAAAAAGTGATCGAATGCTGCGACTTTCAAAAGCAACCAACCGCCGTTTTTGGCTTTTGTCATTATTCGTTGCCTATGCCATGGCGAATTTATTTACCTTGACTGCTTTTCCATTGATGCATTCGGACGAGAGTTGGCTGAGCGGTTTATCGCGGCACATCATGCTGACGGGGAATCTTGCAGCAACCGAGCCTTTCTTTGATTTGAAACCGCGAATCCCCCACGCTTTAAAGATTCTCTTTCACGGCTTACAAATCATCTGCATCAAACTTAACGGATATCAGCTTTATAGCATCCGTTTACTCTCACTGAGCTTTGGCCTTTTGACCTTGTTTTACTTCTATCAACTTGGAAAATCGGTTCTGCCCTCAAAAAATTGGGCCTTCCTCGCTTCCGCTCTGCTGGGGATGAATACCCAATTTTTATATGCTTCCCATTTTGGCCGCCAGGAAATCATCGTGTTGTTTCTCGGCGTATTCAGTCTGTATTGGCTGCAAAAGCCGAGAAAAAGTCCAGGTTATGGGGTGGATCTGCTGTTGGGGACCGTCGTAGGCCTGGGAATCGGCATCCACCCCAATAGTTTGTTAGTCGCCATAATGGTAGGCACGGTATACGCATTCCGGATCCTATGTACCCGCTCGCTCAGAGCCGCTAATCTGTTCGTCTACTCGGCGGCCGTTATCACTTGGACTGGCTTCTTTATTGCCTTGAGCTCGAAATTTGAACCGGGATTTATTACCCAGTATTTTGCATATGGTCAGCAGCAATTCGGAGTCTTGAATCCGCTTGCCGCCAAAATACAACGGTTCTTTGAGTTCTATCAGCATCTTTATCAACGAAAATGCGGAACATATTATGCTCCGCATATCGAGGCCGATCTAGTCATTTTTGGCATCGTCTTTTTCTATTCGGTAGGAAAACCGTTAATCAAAAGAGTCATCCCGAATCCCGCCTCCGTTTGGATCGTATTGGCGATCCTATCCGTGAACCTCGGATTCATTCTGATCGGCCGTTTCAACTATACAAGCATCATTTTTTTGTTTCCCCTCTTTTATCTGCTCACGACGATGATCATCAGCTCTTTGGGCCAATCCCGCCGTTACTGGATATCGGGATTGCTTGTTCTATTGGTGCTGTCCCAGACGATTTGGAATTTCAGCTCCGTCCTGAAATATGACTATTCTGCCTACCTGCGGCAAATCGCCGGAAGCATCGGCCCGGACCGGAAAGTCCTGGCCAGCTTGAATACGGAATACTTTTTTGATGATGACAAACTGTTGGATCTCCGCAATTTATCCTACTTGAGGAAACATCATTTATCCTTCGCCGCTTATATTCGCAGCCGCAGGATCGAATACATTATTTATCCTGAAGCACTCGATTTCATCCATCACTCAAGACCGCAGTGGAACGGAGTCTACGGACACATGCCATACTATCACGAGTTGAAGACCTTCCTCCGCTCCCATTGCCAGCCGCTGCACCGGTTTTCCAATCCGGCTTTTGGAACGGAGATCGCTCAATATGCGGGCGAAAGAGATTGGCCGGTCACCATTTATCAGGTTCTTCCGGGTTCCCATCCCTAGTTCTCATTCCGTCGCATCCAACATGCCATACACCTCTTGCCACATTTTCGGGAAAAGAGGGTCACCAGGATCTCTGGGTCGATTCAGAGTGTTCTGGACAATTTCTCGAATCCGGTGGTTGTTTTTACTCAGAATTACAATACGGTCCGCCAAAATGACAGCCTCCTGAATATCATGAGTCACAAAAACGATTGTGACTCCGGTATCTTGCCACACCTTAACCAGTGTTTGCTGCAAAACTTCCCGGGTCTGAGCATCCAAACTTCCGAATGGTTCATCCATGAGCAAGAGCTCCGGTTGCAAGGCTAAAGCCCGGGCGATGGCCGCTTTTTGCTTCATCCCGCCCGAGAGCTGATGCGGGTAACATTGTTCACACCCTTCCAGCTTGACCATTGCCAAATAAACGGCAGCCATTGCTCTGCGTTCCCGATCCGAAGCACCAATGCGTTTCATTTTCAGAGGAAAAACCACGTTCTCAAGCACCGTCTTCCAGGGAAAAAGCTGGTTGAAATCTTGAAAAACCATTATTCGTTTGGCAGTGGGCCCCGTGACCGGCTGCCCGTCGAGAACGATCTCGCCCGAGTCCGGGGTTTCGAATCCCGCTATCATTCGCAATAACGTCGATTTCCCAGAGCCGGAAGATCCCAGAAGGCATACAAACTCCCCTTGCCCGACGGTGAAATCGATCGCTTCTAAAACCCGGAGGCATGTATTGCCCTGGGAATAGGATTTTTGCAATGCTTTGATCTCCAGCTTCGAGCTCATCGTGCTTCCTTTCAAACGCTCATGCCCCACCGTTTCACCGTAAGCTGCTCAATCCCATGGAAAACAATATCTTCGACAATGATCCCGATGAGAACGATGACGATGATCCCCTCATAGATCCCAACGGTATCCATGAAGACGCGCTTCTTAAAGATAAACCAGCCCAATCCGCCTTCTCCGCCGACCGCGCCAAAGATCATTTCCGCGCTGATCAAGGCCCGCCAGGCCCGCGCCCATCCAATCTTCAGACCTGCCAGCAGATACGGCAAGGAGGCGGGAATCATCAGCCGTGCCGTGGTTTGAACCGGATTCAACTCCAGATTGGCGCCGACTTCCCGGTAAATCTTCGGAATCGATTTAAAGCCGGCCATTAAATTCAGCAGCATCGGCCAGAGCACCGAATGGACAATGATGAAAAGAATCGCTTCCGTCCCGGTTCCCATCCATAAAATAATGATCGGCAGCAAAGCGATCCCCGGCAGCGGGTGGGCCACGGCCGTGACCGTGTCCACCAGGGCATCAATGATTTTGCTGGTCATACCCAACGTCGCCAGCAACACGGCCAATGCGAATCCAATCCCCAAACCCTTGGCGATCAAGACCATGGATAAACCGGCCGCTTGGTTGATCTCGCCACTGGCGACCGCTTGGGAGAGTGAAACCAGGATGATATGCAAGGACGGGAATAACTGGCGGTTGACCAAGCCCGAATTCGCTATCCCTTGCCAGATGAGCGCCAATCCCAGCAGGCAGGCAATGCGGGTGAAAAGCCGGTTTTCCCAAAATTTATTTTTCATAGGTAGCGGTTTCCCAATAGAGCTCTGACATTTTCCGAGGCAGCTTATTGATATAGCCCTGACGCTTCATGAAAGCGGCGAATTCCTTGACCCCTTTTACTTCCAGATTATATTTCAGCCCTTTTTCCTGAAAATATTGGTTCAGCTCGGCGGCAGGAATTTTATATTCGGCACTCAACCGGGATACGGTCTGCTCGGGGTTTTCCCGCATAAACCGCAGTGTTTCCTGGAGAGCCTGCAAGAAAGCCTTAAACACCCGGGGGCTTTGCTGATGAAACTGTTCAGTGCAGACTCCGACGATGAAGGTGAACTCCTTGCCGAAAGCTTCTGTTCCGTCCATGATCTGATGCATGTCGGGGTGGAGCAATTCCTTGAATAAATAGGGAGGCGCCGTGAAATGGGCGGTAATATCCTTTTTGGCAAGCAACGCATTCATCCCGTCCGGGTGAGACAGCGTCACCAATTGATTGTCCAGTTTTTTGGCGTCCCCCAACTGCCGTTCGCAGGCCATCGCCAGTAAGATATGCTGCACGCTGCCGGGTTGAGGCAAGGCGATCCGAGCTGTCTTCGTAAAATCCCCCAGCGAACGGATTTCCTGCTGATTGGTTACCAATCCGACCGGGCTCTCTGACAAACCGCAGGCGATCTTCCATGGCATTCCGTGATTCCAACCGATCAGGAAAGGCGGTATCGCCATAAATCCGACATCGACCTTTCCGGCAAGCATCGCCTCACGGATAGCCGCCGTATTCCCCAACTGACTCCACACCACTTTCAGACCGGGCAGCTTCTTCTCAAGGAACTTCATTTCCTTCATGATCTGCAACGGAGCGTAAGCCAGGCCATATTGTTCCGCGATGGATATCTGGGGTTGCTTGACGGATGGCTTTTGCAGCGCCAGGCCCCATCCCGGCCCAAGCAGTGTCAAGAAAAATATGGCGAACACCGCCAACTGAACCTTCTTCATTTCCTATCCCTCCCCCGTTGAACGGGATAACTCACTGGAACCATTTCATCCGGAAAGCAGGAGCCGTTTGCGGCAAACCAGCGTTACTGCCGGAATGCTCCGCTGCAATGCGTAATATACGGCCGATTCCGCGATGGCTCACCCCAAAATATGGTTATTTCCGCACTCATCGAAAATGCCCAACGCGGCGCGGGCCCGTTCCCTGTTGGCAGCCAACTCCGTTTCGTTCTTCCCTTCAACCATCAGCACGCCGGCCCGCTGCGTAGCATCGGTTATCTCTCCGATCCGGTCGCCAATTCCGAAATTATACTGCGCGTGAATGACTCCCGGCAACTCCAGTAGCCTTTGAATGCTTGACAATGAAGCGATGGTGCATGGCGTAGCAAAAAACAATTCTACCGCCAGATGTTTTTGATTCGCTAACCAGTCATGATGTTCCAAGGGAGAGCAATCCACTTTCTTCCCCAAACTTGCTTGGATGACCATATCCAGCATATCGATGCCGGTGGCCCGGGGCAAATAGATGTCTTCATAGGCCCCGCCAATCCGGCAAGCGATCTCGTTGACTTTGATCCCCTCCGCTCCGACTAAAAACTGAAAATAAATCGGGCCGTTGCGAATCCCGAAACAGGCGACGAGCCGCTCGGTGAGGTCCGCTATCTCGCGATGGCGCGTTGCCAAAAATTGCGACGGCAAATGGTGGGCGGTACAGATGCCGATATGCCGCGCCACTTCAAAGGTGATTCTGTCCACCACTCCCACCACAAAAGTTTCCCCTGCGCTTACCCAGCCGCTTACGGTAATCTCGCGGCTCGGATAATACTCCTCCACCATCAGCTCCAATTGGCGGGAATAACTCAGTACATCCCGAAAAACCTCACGAATTTCCCGAATGGAGGATAATTTATAGACTCCCCGCTGTCCCTGGCTGTCGAGCGGTTTGACAACGACCGGAAACCCCATCGCGGCCAGCTCGGATTCTTGAAAATCTTCTCGTAACAGCACATAGCGGGCCGTTGGGATCGCGGATTCCAAAAAACGCTGTTTCATGACTTTCTTGTTGGTAACCGCTAGCGCCGTCGGCACATCGATCAAAGCCGGCAAATTTAAGGTCTGAGCAACCTGTGCCACAGTATAGACCGGTTGATCGGTTCCCACGGTCATGATGCCGTCAACCTGATATCGGGCGGCAACTCGCAGATTGCCTTCAACATCAAAGGTGCTGACCTGTTCATGGACATCGGCAAGCATTTTTCCGGGCGGATCGGCATGGTAATCGGAGACAATCACCGTATGCCCCATGGCTTTGGCTCTCCTGATTGCATTGAGCTGAAGGTTTCCGGCGCCCAAAATCAAAAGTTTCATGATCCGTTCCTTTTTATAAGTGGATTTCTCTAACCTCGTATTGAGGACGATTGATCTTCGGGGGAAAAATCTCAGCGATTTTCGAGTAATACCTGACCAATTGGGTACAGAGCCGCACCAGCTTCTGGAGCGTATAATTCGAGCGCCCGTACTGGCGCGGTGCATGTTTCACCGTGACATGGGTCAGATTCCGGGTGTATTTCAAAATAAGCGGAGCCAAATAAATAAAATCCATAGTTTCGCTCTGAATCTGACACACCAGCGTTTTTCGGAGTGCGCGGAAACTGCTGAGTTTTAATTCCCGCGGTTTTCCGGCGATCAGCCGGAGCAGAATATCAATCCCCAAAGTGCCCAGATTCCGGTAAAACGCATGGCGTTTATGGTCCGGGACCCCAAATACTCCGTCATAGCCCAGGGCGATCTTCGCGAGAAGAACCGGAATCTCCTCCGGGGGATGTTGCAGGTCGTCGTCGAGCGTAATGACGATTTCTCCCGTTGCAAAACGGAGTCCGCATAAAATGGCGTTTTGTTGTCCGGAGTTGCGGGCCAAACCGATTACTTTGACGCGGGGGTCCCGTCCATGAAGCAACTTTGCCCGAGCGAAACTCCGGTCGGAGCTGGCGTCGTCAACCAGAATGATCTCGTAGTTTTGAACCGTTCCGTCGAGTACTCCGGTCAACCGCCGATAAAGTTCTTCCAGCGAACATTCACTATTATAGACTGGAATGATTACTGATACATCTACCGCCATCTCTTTGACCTCTAGAAGCGTTGTGATAACCCTGGCCATAGGTCAGGTTGAACACAAAAGCTCAGAGAAGCAAGTGATAAAGTCGTTTTGGAATCCTCTTGCCAGTCGAATCGATTGGAAAGAGACTTTCACATGGCTTCTAGATCTTCTCCAATATCCCGGTCACATGTTCCATTACATATTCGATTTCACTATCGGTCATTCCTGTAAAAAAGGGCAGCCGCAATAATCTCCGGCTCAGGTCTTCCGTTAGCGGCAGATCACCGGAACGGTATCCGAGCCGCTGCCCCATTGGCGAGCTGTGCAGGGGTACATAATGGAAGGCCGTCTCGATTCCGGACGAAGCCAGTGCCTTTTGGGCATTCTTTCGCGCAGTTTCAGTGGGAAAAAGAATGTAATACAAATGATAATTGGATTGGCAGGCGGATGGAATGACGGGAATCCCAATCTTGCCGCTCCGGGCATAAGGCAATAGATAGTGAGTATAGGCCCCATGAATCATGCGCCGTTTGGCGGTGATTCGCTCCAGCTCCATGAATTGCGCGTAAAGAAATGCCGTTAAAACCTCGGAAGGAGTATAACTTGAGCCCCAATTGACCCAAGTATAACGATCCACTTCACCATCGATAAACTGCCGCCGGTTCGTGCCTTTCTGAATGATCTGTTCGGCTCGTTGGATCATTTCCGTATCCCCGACATTGATCAGCAACGCGCCCCCTTCGCCGCAAGTGATGTTCTTGGTCTCATGAAAACTATAACAGCCCATCTGACCCCAGGTTCCAAGATAGCGTCCGCGGTAGGAGGCGTTCACGGCTTGAGCCGCATCTTCGATCACCTGAAGCTGATGCTCGCGGGCCAGACTCATAATCTGATCCATTTCGCAGCCAATGCCGGCGTAGTGAACGGGAATGATCGCTTTGGAGCGGGGAGTAATTTTCTCTTCCAAATCGGCAGGGTCGATGTTAAGTGTGGAGGCTTGAATCTCGACGAAGACGGGTCTGGCGCCCCGCAGGACCACGGCATTGGCGGTGGAGGGAAAAGTAAAGGAGGGCATGAGCACTTCATCGCCAGGTTCCAGGTTCAACAAGAGCGCCGCCATTTCCAGGGCGTGCGTGGCCGAAGTGGTTAAAAAAACTTTATAAACGCTGAACATTTCCTCGATAAACTCTTTGACTTTGGCAGTATAAAAACCGTCGCCGCTAATCCGGTTCCTGGCCATTGCATCCCGGATATAGCTCTCTTCGGCGCCGGTATAATACGGCTTATAAAATGGGATAATCAAAGCTGCCACCACTTTCAATCCAAGATGAAACGGGGCCGACTATGCGTCAGCCCCGGGATAACGCGATAGTGATTGCACAATGACTCCTACTTCACCAAGGGATACCCTTTGTTGACCCATCCTTGCGGCGCGTTGGTCGGCATGCCGGTTCCGCCATTCATGGATACGGCATCATAGCCCAGCATTCTCAAACCGGCAACGGTCTGGCCGGCTGTCTGACCGGTATAACAATAAACGATAATTTTTTTGTCCTGCGGCAAACTGTGAAACTTCTGCTCCATCCCTTTGCCGAAAGGAATATTGATGGCCCCTTCAATATGACCTTTGGCAAAGTCTTCCGCTTTCCGGACCGACAAAAAGATAACCCCTGGGTCCTTCTTGTCCAGCAAGGCTTTGGCATCCGCTTCGCTGATCTTGTAATTCGCATAGGTGCTCCCTTTGACGCGGTCCAACCCTTGATAATATTGAACAATTGCCTTTTTGACCTGCGGCTGGATCTTGAGGGAGATGGCTTTGGGAAGCGGATTGGCTTTGGTCTCGGTGACATCCGCCACGCCATCGACTTTTGATATTCCCAAATCCCAACCTAAATTCACCGATTTGGCGTTGAATCCGGCCATGTTTAACAGGGCGACGGTTTGACCCGCAGTTTGACCGGTATAACAATAGACCATGATCGTTTTGTTTTTGGGGAGCTTGCTTAAGTTATCGCTGATATCGGTGCCCCACGCCAGATTAACCGCGCCCTTGATATGCCCCTTGGCATAAACATCCGCTTGGCGAATGTCCAAAATGAACATCGGTTCATTGGCTTCTACTTTGGCAACGAACTCTTTCTCACCGATCTTATAGGTATCAGCAGGCATATTGGAGAAATAACGATTAACCGCGTCTTTCACCGGTTCGGCGACGGCAAAGCTGATGGAGACGCCCATCACCAATAATAATACCACAAAAATCGCAACCCATTTGAAACCAAAACTTTTCATTCCGATACCTCCCTTTATTTTTTTAATCCTGCCAAACGACTATTATTTTTCACTCGGTGTGGCCAGCTTTTGGGCACAGCATTCCAATGTTTCCGGGGTCAGGTCCTTGGCAATGACTTCCGGAGGTGCTCCTTGTTTTACCAAGACGACTGCCGGAAGGTTTTCCGGCATTTCTTTGCATACCTTCTGGATTAAGGAGGCGGACTTATAAACGTCGATTTTGGAAACGGTAATCGTCGAGCCGTATTTGCATTTTAATTCCTCGACAACCGGTAGCAAACAACGGCATTGCTCATTGGTAGGTTCCCAGACGTAAAACAGGGAGGGGCGATCCGCCTGCAACAGTTGCTGAAAATACTCGTTCTCTGCCAGGTATCTCTCGGCCGCCACCGCGGCCACCGCCCCGTCGCCCACGGCTGTGGAAACTTGGCGCAAACCCTTCTCCCGGACATCGCCCACCGCATAGACTCCTGCGATATTCGTTTCCATCATCTCATTGGTTTTGATATAACCCCGGTCATTTAAAGCGATTAACCCCTTGAAAATTTCAGTATTGGGAAGATAGCCGATAAATAAGAAACAACCGTCAACCTCGACCGGAATGATCGCGCCGGTTTTGGTGTTCTTCAAGTTGACCTGGGTTAGGCGTTCACCGCCGACGAATTCGTCGACCATGGTGTTCCAGATGAACTCCATTTTAGGGTTGGAGAACGCTTGTTCCTGGGCAATTTTATTCGCATCGAGGATTCCTTGATCGTGAATGACCGAGATCAATACCTTTTTGGCGAATTTGGTCAAAAACATTCCTTCTTCGATGGCGGCATCCCCGCTGCCTACCATCAGAACCACCTTATCGGTATAATAGGCCGCATCACAAGTGGCGCAGAAAGAAATGCCTTTGTCGTAAAGGAAATTCTCTTCGTTACGGGCTCCCGTCAAGCGTGGTTTGCCGCCGGTGGCGAGGATGACTGCCTTGGCCTTATAGATGGCCCGGAAAGTCTCGACCAGCTTGGTCCCATCCTCCATGACCTGAAGTCCCTTCACGTCCGTGAGTTTGAATTCGACACCCAATCGTTTGGCTTGTTTCTCAAATCGCTGCATCAATGCAGTCCCGCCCATCGGTTCGGGGAAACCGGGGTAATTCTCGATCTCACTGGTATACGTCGCCAGGCCGCCCACCAAAGATTTCTCAATCAACAGGGTCTTCAGTCGGGCGCGGCCGCAATATATTCCGGCGGTCAGTCCGGCAGCCCCGCCCCCGATAATGACCACATCGTACTCAAAGACTTTTTTCTCCATGGAAGGCCTCCATCACATGAAATACTTCACCAGCAGTTTGCTTCCAATCCAAGCGCCGACAAACATAAAGACCATAAAGAGCCACCCGTGCAACGAGGAAGAAGCAACGCCGCTGAACAGAGCGCCGATGTTGCAGCCGAATGCCAGGCGAGCCCCATATCCCATGAGCAACCCCCCGCAGATCGCCGCGATCACCTGAGCGACCGACTTGATCTTTTTGAGCTTAAATTGGGAGGCCGCCAGCGCCGCAAGCAAAGCTCCGACGATGATCCCCAGGTTCATCAACGTTCCCGAGTGGGTAAAAAAAGATAGCTTCAATGCCTGACGGTGCGGTTCGGCAAAGTAAAACCATTGCTCGACAGGAATGCCGAAAGTCTTGGCCAGCCATCCTCCCCAGTAAGAAAAAGCGGTGGTGACTCCCCAGGGCGCGTTGGATATGGCGAAAAGAGCGATATTCAAGACAGCGAGTAAAATTGCACCGGTCGTATACGGCCAAGGTTCTTTAATGACCGCTTTAAAGATCCGATTCTCTTGTAGACTCATTTTCAGCCCTCATTTCGCTTTTTCAATATAAACTTCCCATTCACCGTCTCCTACCTCTTCAATTTCGACAGGGTGCCCTTCTTTTCTGGCCCATTCCGGAACATTCTTCATGGCGCAGCTATGATCGATCTCCACCACCAGCACATCTCCCACCTTCAGCTCGGCCAATTTCTTTTGTGTCTTTAACAGAGGAACCGGGCAAGCTTCTCCTAAACAATCCAAACGATATTCAGCCATTGCGTAACACTCCTTATCGATTTTCACTTTTCGTCTATGGATGTCCTATGTCCCAATAAATCATTTGGCAGGAATTCTTTCGTTGAACTACTGTCATTGCCAAAACTGACGGCTTAGGCTTGATTTCGTTTTTTGCCCCACCAATCCGCCAAAAAGAAAAGTCCTCCCAACACAGCGAACTGCAGAATCAGCGCGGCCGGCCATCCCAATAACGAGGGCAAATGGATCTTGGGTGACGCGCTGATAACCGCCTGCTGCCACCAGCCAAAATCATGGGCTCCCCATAAGCTGCCGACGACGAAAAAAGCGAGCGAAAGCCACTGCATCATAAATCCTTCTCCAAAGCGCATCAACGTACCCGACGCGCAACCGCCGGAAATGACCGCTCCGATCCCAAACATCGTCGCGCCAATCGCCACATGAATGCCGACCGGATTGACGGCTCCCGGAACCCCTTTGCCACTCTGTAAAGCAAACAACTGGATCACCGCAAAGCCGGCCAAGGCAATCGAGATCGCTGTCAGAACCGCCTTGGATAATGAAGTCCCGCCCGTCAGAATGGGATCGCGAAAGGCTGCGGTGAAACAAAAACGGCTTTTTTGCAACACCACGCCAAAAGCGACTCCGAAAATCCAAGCCACCGCCAACCCCGATGAAATCTGTCCGAAAACGACCGCCAAAACGATGACCAGGATTAAAACGATGATGGCGATCGGAAGCTGATTCTTCCGTTTTTTCGGGGTTCGGCGCACTGCCGTTTCCCTTGCTTGTTGAATCTCCACTGTCAATTCCTCCCTCCTTTTGTTCTCTTTTTCACAAACTCAACTAACTTCATTATACAGCTTCTACCACGTATATAGACAATAAGACTTTGTTATGGTGTATAAGTCTTTCTTTTGAAAATGAAAACTTATTTCAATCAGATAGAGGAATCGAAAATTCCTGACAGAATTGTATTCACAGGAAAGAAGGTGGGATACGGATGAACATCTCAAATCTTAAGGCATTTATCGAAACGGTCCAAGCGTCGAGCATCTCCAAAGCCGCCGACAATCTCCATCTGACCCAGCCTGCGGTGAGCATGCAGCTCCAAAACCTGGAGACCTCGCTCGGGCATCAGCTGCTCAATCGGAGCAATCGAGGCGTTCAACTCACGGAGTATGGCAAGGTTTTTTTCTCCTATGCGCAGAGTTTCTTGACCCTATGGGATAATCTGCAACAAGACTTAAAAGCCGTGGCGGCCTCCGAATATCCTTCCTTGCAAGTCGGAACCTGCCCGGCTATCGGACAATACGCACTGCCCTGCGCCCTCTTTCTCTTCAAACAGATCTACCCGCAAATTCGGGTATCGGTCCAGAGCTTATCCTCGCAGGAAGTGATCAGCGAGTTGCGGAACCGTACCTTACATACCGGATTTCTAGAAGGAATTCCCCATGCTCCGGATCTGGAAAGCCATTTGGTGCTTCGTTCGGAGTTAATCCTGGTTGCCTCATCCAGCCATCCCAAAACAGCCGTCGATCTAGCGGATCTACCCGGCCTGCCCCTGGTTCTCACTCCACCGGACTGTGACATCCGTCGCTCACTCGAAAGGAGTCTGGCCCGTTACCAGATGGATAGCGCCAGCCTCAAACCATTTTTAGAATTGGACGGCTTGGAAAGCGTAAAATCGGCGGTCATCTCCGGCCACGGTCTCTCGTTTCTCCCGTATATCGCCATCAAAAAAGAATTGTTTTCCGGCGATTTGCAACGGGTCTTCATCAACGGCGCCACTTTTGAAATTACTTTTTCGATGGTTTGGCGGAAAAATGAAAGCCTTTCCGAGGATAACCAGCAGTTGATCAATTTCATCCGCAACGATAGCGGTAAAAGCTTCTGCTAGCGGGTTATTTTTCGATCGTAATCCGCCATATCCCATTGGCTACCTCTTCGACCCGGAATTGATGAACCAGTTTGTGGGCGGCCGCTTTAATATTCTCAACCGCACAGCTATGGTCGACCAAGATTTCCAACATCTCGCCCGGGTTCAGCCGCTGGATCTGATCGATAGTTTTAAGGGTGGGTATCGGACAGAAATCGCCCATGCAATCCAATTTTTTCATGACAAACTCCTCCGCAATCATGAAATTGGTTTCTTCCGCACCGTTCAACGCTACACTCATCCTAACGGTTTCTTCGCTGCGAAGCGATTTTTCCCTGCTATTATTGATCATTCCGCTCCCCGCCCGTCTTTTTGAACCCAAAGCATGGAAAATCTTCCATTCCGAATCACTTCGAATTGTTATCCTGGGTGATCCAATACATTTGTTGGGTAACTGATGATGAGTATATACCATCTTCAGTTAGTAAATGAACATCTTCAGTTACTGAATGAAGTTCTTCAGTTACTGAACGAACATCTTCAGTTACTGAATGAAGTTCTTCAGTTACTAAATGAACATCTTCAGTTACTGAATGAAGTTCTTCAGTTACTGAATGAAGTTCTTCAGTTACTGAACGAACATCTTCAGTTACTGAATGAAGTTCTTCAGTTACTAAATGAACATCTTCAGTTACTGAACGAACATCTTCAGTTACTGAATGAAGTTCTTCAGTTACTGAACGAACATCTTCAGTTACTGAATGAAGTTCTTCAGTTACTAAATGAACATCTTCAGTTACTGAACGAACATCTTCAGTTACTGAACGAACATCTTCAGTTACTGAACGGACATCTTCAGTTACTGAATGAAGTTCTTCAGTTACTGAATGAAGTTCTTCAGTTACTGAACGAACATCTTCGGTTACTGAATGAAGTTCTTCAGTTACTAAATCATATCCTTGTTCAAAATTAAAAACTACCCCAGTAAAAATGAGGTAGTTTTGACGAAAGCTTATGATTCCTTCGGACTAAAAACTGAATAGTTCCAGCTGATCGGTTTCCGACATTCCCTTCAAGCAACCATGCTTCTGTAAAACTTCAATGACTGCCGAGGTCAGCCGGGCCCGGCTCTTCAGATCTTCGATGGAGCGAAACTCCCCTTCCTCCCGGGCGTTGGCGATATAGGTGGCAGCATTGTCGCCCAGCCCCTGCAAAGCGGCGAGCGGCGGCAGCAACCCCTCGGGAGTGATCTGGAATTTATGGGGATGGGACCGGTAGATGTCGACCCGTAAAAATTTGATGCCGCGCAGGATCGCCTCCAGCACCATCTCCAGAATTGTCTCCAGGTTCTTCTCCTTCTGGGTAGCGTCGTTTCCCTTGGCCCGGATATCCTCCAGCGCGCTGCGAACCGCCGTCTCGCCGTGCACCACGATATCGGCGTCGAATTCGTCGGCCCGGACGCTAAAATAAGTGGCATAATAGGCCTCCGGGTATTTCACCTTAAAGTATGCAATCCGGAAGGCCATCATCACATAGGCGACGGCGTGGGCCTTCGGGAACATGTATTTGATCTTCAGGCAGGAATCGATGTACCAGTCCGGCACCTGGTGTTCTTTCATCAGTTTGATGTCGTCGGGTTCCAATCCTTTTCCTTTACGGACTTTCTCCATTATTTTAAAGGCGGATTTGGGCGGCAATTTTTTAAAGAGCAAGTAATTCATGATGTCATCCCGGGTCGAGATGACCTCCGCCAGCTTGACCTTGCCCGATTTGATCAGCTCCTGCGCGTTGCCCAGCCAAACGTTAGTGCCGTGCGACAGGCCGGAAATATAAATCAGCTCCGAAAAAGTGGTCGGTTTGGTCTCGGTCAGCATCTGCCGGACAAAGCCGGTGCCAAACTCGGGAATCCCCAAGGTCCCCAGGTCAAAACCGAGTTGCTCCGGGGTAAGCCCCAGGGGCTCCACCGAGGTGAAGATGCGCATAATCTCCGGATCGCCCATCGTCACGGACTTGGGATCGATGCCGGTAAGATCTTGAAGCATCCGGATGACCGTCGGATCGTCATGGCCCAGGATATCCAGTTTGACCAGCCGGCCTTCCAAGGCGCCGTGAAAGTCGAAATGGGTGGTAATCCATTCAGCGTTCTTGTCATTGGCCGGATACTGAATCGGCGTGAAACTGTAGATTTCCTCATTCCGCGGCACCACCACCATGCCGCCGGGGTGCTGTCCGGTGGAACGCCGGACGCCGGTGCAACCTTTTACCAGCCGGTTAATCTCCGCCTGGCGGAGCCGGAGCCCTTTATCCTCCATGTAACCTTTGACAAAGCCGAAAGCCATCTTCTCGGCAAGACCGGTGATGGTTCCGGCCCGGAAGACAAAGCCCTTGCCGAATAGTTCCTCGGTATAATGATGCACGGTCGACTGGTAGTCGCCGGAGAAGTTCAAGTCGATATCGGGCTCTTTATCGCCTTCGAAACCCATGAAGGTAGCGAACGGAATATCCTGTCCGTTGCGGTTCATCTCCTTGCCGCAGCGCGGGCAGTTCTGCGGCGGCAGATCGTAGCCGGAACCGATGGAGCCGGTCTCCTTAAACTCGCTGTACAGACAGTCCGGGCAGCGGTAATGGGCCGGTAACGGATTAACTTCCGTGATATTGCACATGGTGGCCACGAACGAAGACCCGACCGATCCCCGCGATCCAACCAGGTAATTGTCGTCCAACGATTTTTTGACCAGTTTGTGGGCGATCAGGTACAAAACCGCGTACCCGTGGCCAATGATGCTCTTCAGCTCCCACTCCAAGCGGTCCTCGACCAATTGCGGCAACGGATCGCCGTATAGTTCCTTGGCCCGGCGGTAGGACATCTCCCGGATCTCCTGATCCGCGCCATCAATGATCGGCGGGTGAAACTCCTCGGGAATCGGCTTGACATCGCCGATCTGTTCCAGGATCCAGCGCGGGTTCTTGATGACCACCGTCTCCGCCAGCTCTTTACCCAAGTATGCGAATTCGGCGAGCATTTCGTCGGTGGTCCGGAAATACAACGGCGTCTTCTTGTCGGCATCTTCAAATCCCTGGCCCATGAGCAAGATCCGGCGATAGATCTCCTCATGCGGATGGAGAAAATGCGCGTCGCAGGTCGCCACCACCGGCTTCTCCAATTGCTGGGCGATGTGGCAGATCCGCCGGTTATTCTCTTGCAACTCCGCAACGGAGGCCACCCGGCCGGAATCGATCAAAAACTGATTGTTGGCCAGCGGCTGGATCTCCAGGTAATCATAGAAATGGGCTATCTCCAGCAATTGTTCGTCGGTGGCGCCATCCAATAACGCCTGATAAAATTCGCCGGCTTCGCAAGCCGCCCCCAGCAGCAGGCCTTCCTTGAGCTCGACCAGCCGGGAACGGGGAATCCGCGGATGACGGTGGAAATACTGGACATGAGAATCGGAGACCAACCGGTAAAGATTTTTCAAGCCCACCTGATTTTTGGCCAGGATGATAATGTGATAAGTCTTGAGATGGTCGACGCCGCCCTCCTTGATCAGAATATTCAGATCGTTTAAGTTCTGAAAGTTGCGGTCCGCCACTTTCTCCAAAGCTTTGAGGAGAATTCCGGCGGCGCAGGCGGCGTCGTCAACCGCCCGGTGATGATTCACCAATTCCAGGCCGAGTTCTTTCGCCAGATTGTTCAGCCGGTAGCTTTTTAAGCTAGGCCAGACCGAACGGGCCAAAGTCAGCGTATCCAGAAAGGACGGACGGATCTTTTGATCAAAAAAGAGCTGCTGCTTTGCCTTGATAAAGCCGACGTCAAATTGGGCATTATGGGCCACTAGTACCGCTCCGGCGGCAAATTGCATAAATTCCGTCAGTACTGTGGCGGGATCGGGAGCATTCTCCACCATATCCGGAGTAATTCCGGTTAATTTTTGAATCTCGGCCGAGATCGCTTTTCCCGGTTTGATCATCCGGTGGAATTCGCCGACGACCCGCCCGTTCTGTAGTTTGACGGCGCCAATCTCCAGCAGATCTTCTTTCCAGGGATTAAAACCGGTGGTTTCCAGATCGAAAACGACAAAAGTGCTCTCGGCAATGGTCTGCTCTTCTGGTGCATCGATCACGATCGGTACGCCATCATTGACCAGGTAACCTTCAACCCCGTAAAGCACTTTGATTCCGGCCTTTTTACCGGCTTGGTAAGCCTCGGGAAACGCTTGAACCACGCCGTGATCGGTGATGGCGATGGCCGGATGCCCCCATTGAGCGGCCAGCTTGACCGCGGCAGCTGCCTCTGCGGTGGCGTCCATGGCGCTCATCTTGGTATGAAGATGAAGCTCGATTCGCTTTTCCGGCGCCAGATCCATCCGTTTGACCGGCTCCGCCCGATTGATATCCGAAACCATCAGGTTCAATTCTTTGGAATACGGGTCGTATTGCAAACTGCCCCGGATGGTTATCCAGACGCCCTCTCTCAGGTGCTCTTCGATCTGATGTTCGCCCCGGGGGAAAATTTTAAAACTGATCGAGTCGCTATAATCCGTCAAATCTCCCAGGTAGAATTTCTTGCCCGTCTTCGAAACCTTGGCCTCCCAGCGACAAACTTCGCCCCGGATCACCACGCCTTCCTGCTCCTCATGCAGTTGATTGATGGGGATCGGCTCAGCGTTAATTCTTTTGCCGTAGATTTCGGAACTGTTCCCGGATTTCCCACTCGGGGCCGTCCTTTCCTGGGGAGGCGGAGCTGATTTGAGCAAAGCCTGAATCGCCTCGGCTTCCTCTTGTTCCATCCGGCTTTGCGTATCCAGAATCTGTTCTTCAAAATCTCCGACCACAAACTCCAGCCGCAGCCTTTCCAGCACAAAATCCTGGAGCAACTCCGCCAGCTCTTCATGGCGGCGGCTCAAATAGGAAACCCCGGCGTCGTTCCGGACTTGTACCTCCAGCAGGCGATCCTGTAGCAAACGAAACTTGGCCTCGATGAGCCATCCGTTCACTCCCGGAAACTTGGCGGCCGCAGCCATACTGAAACGGTTCCAGTTGCTATCCAGCCGTTCTTGCAGCGTGGGAAGATTGCTGGGACAGACTACCTTAATCTTCACTTTGGAGATGCCGAGTGGCATGGATTGCAATGCATCCTCAAGTTCGGCAAGCTGCTCCGGCAAGAGGTCATTGGCCAACAAAAGCGTGATCGTCCAAGAAGAGTCTTTGGTATTCACCAAAATCTCCTGGATAAGGCCTCCCTCCAAAACTGGAGTGATTGGAAAAGAAAAGGAGACTTCTTCAATCCCCTTAAATACTTTTAATGATCGGTTATCCGGTTTAATCAGGTATTGTTCGGACATTCCTTGCTCCCAGATATCGGTCTATGAATTTATTCGACACAACCGTGTTTTTACTTGGAATACTTAACGATTTTCGCTCAAACACTGCCGGATGAAGGATGCGGCCCGGGTCGTCACTTCAGTCAAGGGCCAACGTTCCTCGGCTCCGGTCTGGCGATATTTGACTTCGACCTCACCTTGAGCCAGCCCTTTGGGCCCAACTGTGATTCGAATCGGAATTCCTATCAAGTCGGCATCCTTAAACTTAACACCAGGCCGCTCGTTGCGGTCGTCCACCAATACCTCGATCCCCGCTTCATTCAACTGTTTGTATAAATCCGCCGCGACTTGGAGCTGATCAGCGCTCACCGCCACGATATGCACTTGGAACGGGGCGATGGCCATCGGCCACTTGATGCCATTGGCATCATAATTTTGCTCAATCGCTGCGGCCATCGTCCGGCTGACGCCGATTCCGTAACAACCCATCACCATCAGTTGACTTTGGCCTTTCTCATCCAGGTAAGTCGCACCCAGCGCTTTGCTGTATTTGGTGCCCAATTTGAAGATCTGGCCGGCCTCGATCCCCCGGACCTGTTGCAGATGCCCATGGCAACGCGGACACGCTTCACCCGGGTTGGCGGTTCGGAGATCGGTGTAGTTAACATTGACAAAGTCCCGCTCCGGCTCGACATTCCGGTAATGATAGCCCTCCCGGTTGGCTCCCACGACCACTTGATGCATTTCTTTAACCAGATTATCGGCATAAATGGTAATTTTTTCATCAAGCCCCACCGGCCCGACATAGCCCACCGGCAAACCGTAAACCTCGTGCAATTCTTCGGGAGATGCCAGATAAAGGTTCTTTCCGCCCAGGCTGTTATATAGCTTAATCTCATTAACCTGGTCGCAACCTCGCACCAGTACCGCGATGTAACCATCGCCGGTTCCGTAAAAGAGAGTCTTTACCGTCTGTTCGGGAGCGACTTTCAGAAAGGCGGAAACTTCATCGATGGTTTTTTGACCCGGTGTCTCTATCAGCTCCAAGGGCACCATCGTACCACCACTGGCTACGGGTACTTTGGATACCGCCTTTTCGATGTTGGCCGCATAATTGCAGGCGTCGCAGTAGAGGATCAGGGCTTCCCCGGCTTCGGCCAACACCATGAATTCTTGGCTGACATTGCCACCGATGGCGCCGGAATCGGCTTCCACCGGCCGGAACTTCAAGCCGCACCGCGTAAATACCTTGGTGTAAGCGCGATACATCGCCTGATAGCTTTCCTCCAGACCGGCCTCGTCCAGATCAAACGAATATAAATCCTTCATGATGAACTCCCTGCCGCGCATCAGCCCGAAGCGTGGCCGGATCTCGTCACGGTATTTATTTTGAATCTGATAGAGCCGCAAAGGAAGATCGCGATAGGAGCGGATGTCATTCTTCACTACCGTCGTAATGATCTCTTCGTGAGTAGGTCCCAGACAAAATTCCCGTTTATGCCGGTCCACCAGACGAAACATCTCGTCGCCGTATACTTCCCACCGGCCGCTCTCTTTCCAGATCTCAGCGGGTTGGACGATCGGAAGAGCCAATTCCTGTCCTTCTTCCCGATCCATTTCTTCGCGGACGATCTTGGCAATCTTGCCGATGACCCGCTGCGCCAGAGGCAAGAAAGTATACATGCCGGCGGCCGACTTCCGAATCATGCCGGCCCGCAGCATCAATTGGTGGCTGATGATCTCGGCTTCGGCCGGCGTCTCCCGTAAAGTCGGCGCAAATAGTTTTGATTGTCGCATCCAGATACCCCCGTTAATTGCTATATAAGTTGAATTAAATTTCTAAGATGCATCATGTCCCGTAAGCCTTCCATGATGGATAAATTAAGGAATTTAATTCAACTTATTACCGCTGTAATAGGATGAAATAAACTCCGATTTAATTCTTTTGCATTCGGCTTTAGGAATGCAAAATACAGAAAAAATTTATTTCATCCTATATGTCGCAACATACCGTTACACCGGAAAATGTTGCGATTCCTTTACTCATTCCCAAGCCGGACTGAGTCCGCTATTTGCCGCAACTCTTCTTCCAGAGTGTCGATGATGGCTGCTTCCGGAACCTTTTTAATAATTTCGCCGCGCCGGAAGATCAAGCCTTCCCCTTTACCGCAGGCGACGCCCAGGTCCGCTTCCCTGGCCTCTCCCGGACCGTTGACCGCGCAGCCCATCACGGCGATCCGCAACGGCGTTTTGATCCCGGAGACCAGCGCTTCAACTTTTTCCGCCAACGGCTCCAGATTGACCTGACAACGGCCGCAGGTGGGACAGGAAACCACGGTCGCTCCGAAACTCCGCAATCCCAAAGATTGCAGAATCTCTTTCCCCACCTCGACTTCACGTACCGGATCACCGGTTAGCGAGACTCGTAACGTATCGCCCAGACCCTCCGCCAGCATAATCCCAAGTCCAACCGCGGAACGAATTGAACCTTTAAACCACGTTCCCGCCTCGGTAATTCCGATATGCAACGGGTAATCGCATTTTTGGGACAGCAACCGGTAGGCTTCGATAGTATGCGGGACGGAAGAAGCTTTCAGCGAGACCACGATGTCGGTAAAATTCTCGGCTTCCAACAGCTCAATATGACGCAAGGCACTCTCAACCATCGCTTGGGGAGTCGGGTTTTGGTATTTTTCCAGCAACTCCCGCTCCAAGGAACCGGCATTCACGCCAATTCGAATGGGAACTCCCCGTTCCTTGGCTTTGGATGCCAAAAGGCGGACCCGGTCGCTGCCGCCGATATTTCCGGGATTGATCCGCAATTTACTGATTCCCGCTTCAATGGCAGTCAACGCCAACTGATAGTCAAAGTGAATATCGGCTACTAATGGAACAGCGCTGGCGCGAACGAAAGCCTGAAGATTAGCGGCTGCTTCCCTGTCCGGCACCGCCAAGCGAATGATTTCACAGCCCGCATCCGTCAGCCTGTTCATCTGCTCGATCGTGGAATGCAAGTCCCGGGTATCGGTATTCGTCATCGATTGAACCAAAATGGGGTTCTGTCCGCCAATCACCAACTTGCCGATCCGGACTTCTCTGGTAGCTCGTCGAATAAACATGGTTTTCCTTTCAATTTTCTCTTTACGATTATATCATTGAAAAAGATTGATGTTAAGCAAACTTTTCGAAAAAATCAAATGCCGCAATCGATTCGGCCCCATGACGGAAACAAAGAAAAAAGCTGCCGAACGACAGCTACACTTAACGTTTTTTCACACAAGCGTCACATAGGCCCCGGTTATGACGGACCTGAGCCGAAGCCTCTTTGCCGCAGATCCGGCAGAAGTCACCGATCTTCTTGGAGCACTCCATGCAAAGACCCGTCTTCTTCACAAACGAGTCATGCCTCCCACAGGCCGAACAGATACAGTGTTTACAATATCCTTTGTGCTCACGCAGTTCCTCAGGGGCGATCCTGCCACAGGACCGGCAACTCCAAACTCCATCGCGCTTACCGGCCAACTCTTTGACGCAAAACTCGCATAAATTATGGGCTTTTAAAATCCGGGCGGTCTGGATCGTATTTCCGCAACGAGAACAAAAACGTTCTCCCTTCGGGCCCTTGCTTCGCCCCTCACGATTGGGATCGGCCCATAATTTCTTGGTCTTGGGCATCACTCAACCTCCAAAAAATCGTCGAAAACTGTTAATGACATCGCCATAGGCGATCCACAGGCCGAGCACGATCACTGCTACCAACCCAATCATCTGGGCATACGCTTTTTGTTCCGCTGAAAACTCCTTCCGGAAAAGCCGTTCCAAAAGTAAAATCACAATCCAGCCTCCATCCAACAACGGCAAGGGTAGCGGCAAAAGGTTAAAAAGAAAGAGAAACAGGCTGATTTGAATCGCAAATGACATAATATTGTAAGGATGAATCCGCATCATCTGCTCGACCACGGCCACCATTCCGATGGGCCCCATAAACCGTCCTTCAACCTTCCCTTTGAACATCAGGGAAAAAGTTTGAATATAACTTTGGATGAAAGCGCCGGGATACGTAATTGCGATTTTGGCGGCTGCCCCAAGCGAGGCCCGTTCATACACAGGCACCGCATTGATGCCGATAAAGTAACCCTTCCCTGCCGGATTGCGCATCGGGGTAATCTGCTTGACGAGTAACTCTTGATTCCGCAGGATTTTGATTGTCAACGGCTGGGAACCGTACTGCTGCACAAATTTGGAAATATCCCGCCAATCTTTAATCGGATTGTCATTAATGGCTACTATTTTATCGCCCGGTTTGATTCCAGCATCAAAAGCAGGGGTTCCGGGTATCGCCTGCTCGACTACGGAGCTAAAGCTATTGAATTTGCTCGGCAAACCAATAAAAGCGGAAGTGACAAAAAGCAGGATTATCGCCAGGATCAGATTGAAGATTGGCCCGGCTGCGATGATACATATTTTTTTCCATAATGCCTGGTACTGAAAAGACTCTTCTTTCCGGACCGGTTCTTCCCCGGCTCCACCCTCTATCTCCATATCCATTCCGGCAATTTTACAAAACCCACCCAACAAGATCCAACGAAAGGAGTATTGGATGCCACGGTGTGTAAACTTACCAATCAACGGTCCGAAGCCCACTGCAAACTCATGGACTTTGACTCCGAAGAAACGGGCAGTCATAAAATGGCCCAATTCATGAACCACGACCAGAATACTCAAGAGCAAAATCACTATCCAGGCGGCGTTAAAAATATTATAAGGCATAATCCTACCTTCCTTTCCCAATTAAATCGCCGGCTGTCCGGCGCGCCCAAGCGTCGACCGCTAAAATCTCATTTAAATCCGGGGACGGAGAAAAACTTTCCTTCTGATGGTACCCCATCACTTCGGAAACAATACGAACAATCCCAGTGAAATTGAGCAATCCTCTTTGAAAAGCCTCGACCGCGGCTTCATTGGCAGCATTGAATGCAGCTGGCAAGCTGCCACCCTTACGCCCTGCTTCATACGCCAATCCTACCGCGGGAAACAATTGGGGATCAACCGGGTAAAAATTAAGCTGAACCCCGGCCGATAGATCGAGTTTGGGGAAAGAATTGGAAAGCCGCTCCGGATAGGTCAATGCCAACTGAATGGGAAGCCGCATGTCACAGCGGCCCAATTGAGCGATGGTCGAACCATCGTTCAATTCGACCATCGAATGAATGACGCTCTCCGGATGAATGACCACATCGATCCGGTCAAATGGCATCCCGAACAACCAATGCGCTTCAATGACCTCCAGTCCTTTGTTGAACATCGTGGCGGAATCGATGGTAATTTTGCCGCCCATTGACCAATTGGGATGGTTTAATGCCTGTTCCAAGGTCACATGGGCCAACTCTTCCGGCTGGAAAGTCCGAAACGGTCCGCCCGATGCGGTTAGTAATAAGCGCCGAACCTGATTGGGCGAATGTCCTTCCAGACATTGAAAAATAGCGCTATGTTCGCTGTCGACCGGATAGATGGCGACACCGTTTGCTGCGGCGGCGGGCATGATTATCGACCCGGCAGCCACCAAAGTTTCTTTATTCGCCAAAGCGACCGCTTTTCCAGCATGAATCGCGGCCAACGTCGGCCGGATCCCGATCGAACCAACCACTGCGGTCAAGACCATATCGACATCGGAGGCTACGGCTATCTCAAGCAAACCCTCCATTCCTGAAAGCACTCGAATTCCGGTTCCGGATAGCGATTTTTTCAGCTCGGCCTGTAATTCAGGTTGTCCGATTACAACATAACGGGGATGGTAACGCTTTGCTTGCTCAATCAGCAGCTCGATGTTGGAACCCGCCGCCAAAGCCGTAACTTCTAAGCGATCTGGAAATTCGTCGACCACTTCAAGAGCTTGACGCCCAATTGAACCGGTCGATCCTAAAATTGCTAGACGTTTCATCCTAGATGCTCCATAAAAAATAATCGTTTATCGTTTTCTGGCCAAAAACCAATCTACTTTGTTGGATTGAAAAAAAATTTGGTAGAGTTTTCAGTGACGATGATTTTGGGATTGACTGATACAGTGCGATATACCGAACGTAGCACGATTAAGATGGCTGGAGCATAAAAAATTCCGGCAAAGCCGTACAATTTCATGCCCAAATACATGATTAGCAATGCCAAAAGCGGGTGGATGTTTAAATTACCCCCTACAAATCTTACCTCAAGCAACTGCCGGATTAAAACAATCAAACTGTAAGCCACCAAAAAAGCGACGGCACGGGGATAGAGGCCGAAAATCAGATCAATGAAGAACAACGGAAAAAAGACGAAACCTGGACCGATCACCGGAATTAAGTCTAGTATGCCAGCTAACACTGCATATGTAAAAACACCGGGGATCCCAATGAACTTCAAAGCCAACGCCGTCAGGAAACCGGTTATCGTGGCCAGAGTAAGCTCGGTTCGCAGATAGCGGGCCATTGTATCCAACATGTCATGTTTCAGTTCAGCTACGACCGGCAGCCATTGCGGCGGTAAAACCCGATAAAACCAACGGGTAATTCGAGTTTTATCCCGGCTTAAAAAAAATGCCGTAATCCCACCCAAAGCAACGGCAAAAAATATCTGCGGCAAAGCCGGTAATAATTGCATAATCCATAGCATAAAAGAACGTAGAATATGGTTGAATGATTCCGGAATTACCTGAAAATTTTTTATATCAGGCTGAAAAAACACAACAAACTGGGGCAAAACTTGCACCCAATGCGCAAAAAAATGGTTGAGTTGATTGATGAGGAGCGGCATTTTCGGCAAGAGCTCTATAGCCCCTTGGTATAACGCTAAAACAGTTAAAACCACTGCTGCGAGAATAAGCAGGGTCAAACTCATCAACAGCACACCAATAATAAAGCCCCTCTGAATTCTAAAACGGGCTTCAAAACGTGTTACCAAGGGATCAATCCAACAGGCCAGCAGTAATCCAATGAGAAACGGCGCAAAGACCGGGAATAAAAAACGAAAACCCAAGATTAAAAGGGAACCTACCACCGCTAGCCAGATGATTGTTCGTAATTCTTGGGTCACCGATCGTTCACCACTTAAAAATATGGCGTAATGTATGTAACCAGGTAATATACCACCGGCCCGGCAATCAGCAGACTGTCAAAACGGTCCAGAACACCGCCATGACCCGGCATAAAGGAACCTGAGTCTTTAACTCCCGCATTTCGTTTGATAATGGATTCGATCAGATCGCCGAATTGCCCGGCGATAACCACCAATATCCCCATCACGACGAGTTGGGCAAACGGTCGATGGCTGAATCCCGCAATAATCAGTGAGGCAATGATTCCCCCAAGAACTCCCCCGATAGAACCTTCAACGCTTTTTTTCGGACTAATTCGCGGCGAAAGCTTATGTTTGCCGAAATTGATGCCGACGAAATAAGCAGCCGTGTCATTAGCCCAGGTCACCAGCACTGTAAAGAGCGTAAATAGCAAGCCATCATTCCCCGGGATAAATCTCAGCAATAAGATATATGCAAACATAAACCCAATATAGACCGTACCGAAAAGATTCACCGCCGCATTGACCAGACCATTTTCAGGATCCCCGCGCAACAGCTCCATCAGAAAATTAATAATGAAAGCGACAATCAAGCCAAAGGTCAGGATCCTTTCGCAGATGCGCAGCGTTTCATAGGGATCGGGGCCGTAACGGCTAGCTGCAACATGGATCAGGGCGAGGAGGGATAATGAGATGAAGAGCATGACTTCGGTTTGAGGCCGGAAATTTTGGCGTTTGAGCAGATCGGCATATTCCAGGATTGCTAATACGACTAGAATACCGATGGCGAGTGTGTAATAGATCTGGCCGGCCCAGATCAGCCCAAAAAGCAGGAAAGCTCCTCCAAAACCCCAGATTATCCTCTGGATCATCGTTCCGATCCACCTCCCCTTATTCCGCCAAATCGTCGTTCCCGGCCACTGAAAAATGCGAAAGCCTTCAAAAGCTCATCTCTTCCGAAATCCGGCCAGTAGGTATCGGAAAAATAAAGTTCCGTATACGCTAATTGCCAAATGAGGAAGTTGCTGATGCGGTATTCTCCCCCGGGCTTGATGAGTAGATCGGGATCCGGCTGACCGGACGTGAATAAAAATTTAGCGAATTCGGACTCGGTAATCTTCTCAATGGACAATTTCGATTGTTGGATCTCGGAAACCATGGTTGTAATGGCGGATACTATTTCGGCACGCCCGCCGTAATTCAAGGCCACATTCAAATGCAGCAACTGGTTGCCAGCAGTGAGCCGCTCCGCTTTATCCATAGCTGAAACCATGGAGGGACTTAATCCATCGCGCAAACCAATAAAGCGGATTTGAACTCCTTTTTGATGTATCCCTTGAACCTCGTGCTGAAAAGCCTGGGAAAAAAGGTCCATGAGCGCACTGACTTCTTCAACCGGCCTTCGCCAATTTTCGGTTGAAAACGCATATAACGTCAAATAGGGTACCTTTGTTTCCAAACAGACATCGATGGCATCGCGAACCCGCTCCATCCCGGCACGATGCCCGGCGGTACGCGGCAAACCGCGTTTTCGAGCCCACCGACCGTTGCCATCCATAATAATTGCGACATGTTGCGGAACGTTCCGCACTTCTTGTCCAACCGTAGTTTTCTTCGAAAAACGCTCCAATAACCTCATATGATTAAATAACCCCCCTCCGAGAAAGGAGGGGGGGAAGTTTAAACTTCCATGATCTCCTTTTCTTTCATATCCAACAGCTTATCAACCTCGGTAATGAACCGGTCCGTCAGTTTTTGGACGTCATCAAGGGCTTTTTTATTCTCGTCTTCCGTAATCTTACCATCTTTCTCCAGTGCCTTCAGCTTATCATTGGTGTCACGACGCAAGTTGCGAATGGCGACCCTTTTTTCCTCGGCTTCCTTCTTGATCACCTTCACCAGTTCCTTGCGGCGCTCCTCCGTTAACTGGGGGATGGGCAAACGGATGACAGTCCCGTCATTCACGGGATTTAAGCCGAGATCCGCTTTCTGGATGGCTTTTTCGATTACGCTTAAGACCGATTTGTCCCATGGCTGAATCACCAACGAACGAGCATCCGGCACTGAAATATTGGCCAACTGATTCAAGGGCGTCGGGGTTCCATAGTACTCGACATGGACCTTCTCAAGAATATTAGGATTGGCACGGGAAGTGCGAATGGATTGAAACTCCCGCTTGGTAGCCTCAATCGCACCCTTCATGTGATTCTCAGTTTCTTTCAGTAAATCTTTGATCAAAACTAATCCTCCCCTCTCACAAACGTTCCGATTTTTTCGCCCATTACGATTCGCCGGATATTGCCAACCTCATTGAGGTTAAAAACCACGATCGGAATTTGATTATCCATGCACAGTGAAGTGGCTGTGGAATCCATAACCCTTAAGCGCTGCTGCAACACTTCCATGAACTTTAAGTCTTCAAACCGGACTGCCATGGGATCGATCTTGGGATCGGCGCTATACACGCCGTCCACCTTTTTGGCCATCAAGATGATCTCGGCTTCGATTTCTGCCGCGCGTAAGGCAGCGGCGGTATCCGTCGAAAAATAAGGGTTTCCCGTACCCGCGGCGAAGATAACCACCCGGCCTTTCTCAAGATGGCGGATAGCGCGCCTCCGGATATAAGGTTCGGCAATTTGCCGCATCTCAATGGCGGTTTGAACTCTTGTCGCAATCCCGAGCCTTTCAAATCCATCCTGCAGGGCTAAGGAATTAATGACCGTGGCCAACATTCCCATATAATCAGCGGTTGAACGGTCGATCCCGGCATGGCTGCCTACCGCGCCTCGCCAGAAATTGCCGCCTCCCACCACTACCGCTACCTGGACGCCCAGTTCATTCACTTCTTTGGTTTGGCGGGCTATCGTTTCAATTACTTCTTGGTCAATTCCAAATCCCTTCTCACCGGCGAGTGCCTCACCGCTGAGTTTTAACACAATCCTTTTATATTTTGGCGTCATTTGCAATATACCTCCGCCATTGAAATATATATTTTCGCGAATTGCATAACAAATCCTGCTAAGCGACAGAAAAAAGGAACACTTTCGTGTTCCCCCATTCACTAGCCTTTGATCTGGGACATAACCTCAGTGGCGAAATCGTCCTTCTTCTTCTCGATGCCCTCGCCCTTTTCAAATCGGGCGAAGCGCTTAATGACGATATCTTCACCGAGTTTGGCATTAAGCTCTTGAATGAGCTTGGTAATGGTCTTGTCATTGTCCTTGATGAACAATTGCTCGACCAAACAGACTTCCTTATAGAACTTATCCAAACGGCCTACCATGATCTTCTCGGCAATCGCCTCGGGCTTGCCTTCATTCATGGCTTGGGCTTTGTAAATTGCTTTTTCCTGTTCTAGAACTGACGCCGGAACTTCATCCCGTTTCACATATTCCGGCCGGGCGGCTGCCACTTGCATCGCCATGTCCTTCACAAAAGCCGCAAAGTCAGGGTCGCCCGCAGTGGCGGCTTTGGAAACCCCGATCTCCACCAGTACGCCGATCTTTCCACCCATGTGGATATAAGAATCGACCGCGCCGTTTTCGGTCAATTCGAAACGGGCAAACCGCCGTACGGCCATGTTTTCGCCAATGGTCGCGATCAATCCGGTCAAAGTCTCGGAAACTGTTTTTCCGCTGCTGATTGTCAAGCCGGCCAGACCCTCAAGATCAGCCGGAGCGTGATCGAGCACAGCCTGAGAAACATCGTTCACAAATTGTTGAAAATCGGGATTCTTCGCGACAAAATCCGTTTCACAGTTGACCTCAACGAGAACACCGGCCTTTTTGTCGACGCGAATTAATGAACTGACCAAGCCCTCCGCGGCAACCCGGCCGGCTTTCTTCGCGGCCGCTGCCAAGCCTTTTTCGCGCAGGAACTCAATGGCTTTATCTAAATCCCCATTCATTTCGGACAACGCTCTTTTGCAATCCATCATTCCGGCGCCGGTCCGTTCACGCAACTCCTTCACTACGGCGGCAGAAATTTCAGCCATAATCTTTCCCCCTCGTTCAAGATTGAGTCTTTGGAATCATTGATAAAAAGGGGTGGAACTTCTAATGTATCCACCCCAAAAGTTTTTATACCTCTTCAACCAACTCGATGTCGGAAACTGGTTCTTGGGTTTCAGCATTGGTGGTGGCCTCAGCTAATTGCTCTCCTTGCCTGGCTTCAATCACCGCGTCGGCGATTTTGCCGGCCAGCAATTTCACGGCTCGGATGGCGTCATCATTGCCGGGAATCACCGCATCGATCTCATCGGGATCGCAGTTGGTATCCACAATTCCGATCAAGGGAATTCCTAATTTCCTGCCTTCGGCTACCGCGATGCGCTCTTTTCGGGGATCCACCACAAAAATGGCGCCCGGCAGTTTGTGCATGTTGCGGATGCCGGAGAGGAATCTTTCCAAACGAACCCGCTCTTTTTGGATCTCAAGGACTTCTTTCTTGGGAAGGGCCTCAAAAGAACCGTCTTGCTCCATCTGCTCGATTTTGCGCAACCGATCGATCCGGGACCGAATCGTTTTGAAGTTGGTGAGCGTTCCGCCCAGCCAGCGTTGGGACACATACGGCATCCCGCAACGCTCGGCTTCCTCTTTGATGGCGTCCTGCGCCTGTTTTTTCGTGCCTACGAACAGAATTGTTTCTCCGTTCTCAATAACCGAACGGGCGAAAGAATAGGCTTCCTCAACCTTCTTGACAGTTTTCTGCAAATCAATGATGTAAATGCCATTTCTTTCGGTGAAGATGTACTGAGCCATCTTCGGGTTCCAACGTCTCGTCTGGTGACCAAAATGCACGCCGGCTTCCAATAATTGCTTCATGGAAATCACAGCCACATTAGCCACCTCCTTTCTTTGGTTTTTTCCGCCGCTCGCCTCATCTGAGCCAGGCCTGCCTAAAAAACAGGACCTCCGGTCTCATCGGCCAGCGTGTGTAGTCAATACACCGCTAAATAGTATAACACAATGTTATTCAAAAGAAAAGCCAAAATTTTCATTGGATCACTTTCCTTTGATACTGCGACTTATGCTCGAAAATTAGCCGAATCATTGGCTTTCACTGACAAGTTTTAAATTCTCCCGGTAAATGTCGCGAATCAGGCCAGCCACGGTTGTAACTTACTGGTGATCGTCGGTTTCGGATACGCGCCCACCATGCTGTCGACCTTCCGCCCGTCTTTGAAGATGAGTAGTGTCGGAATGGACATGATACCATACTCTGCGGCTAAATTCGGATTTTCATCGACATTGACTTTGACGATCTTCAGCCGGCCATCGAATTCTTGCGCCAAATCCTCCAATACCGGCGCGACCATCCGGCATGGACCGCACCAGGGAGCCCAAAAATCAACCAAGACGGTCTTATCGGAACGAATCACTTCCGCTGTAAAAGTCTGCTCCGTCAAATTTAACATTTCAGTCACCTCATTCAACGATTTGATATACCCCTATAGGTATAGAATATCAAAAAAAGACGCTTGGTTCAATAGGTCAATGGCTTTTTTGAGCGATTGGATAAAATCGGGGATCAGGCGAAGGCTCCAAGCATTAGCCCTTTCGCACGCTCTGAGAACGAGTTGGAGCCGGAACGATCCGGCTACGCGGTTTTGCCGTTCTTCCCAACCCTTGAGAAAGCATTCTCGATAGATAGGCGGATCCTCCGAAGCGTTTGGACGATCATCCGGACGCTTCGGAAAGTCGTTCGAAGCATTCGGCAGAGATGCCGGAGCCGCCGGACGATCTTCCGGACCTTTCGCAAGGTCGGACGGAAACTTTGGCAGACATGCCGAATCTTTAAACAATTTTTCCCGAGTTTTCGGAAAAAGGATCGAGTTGCATGACCATTTACAAAAAAATAAAGATCCCCCCTCATCGGAGGATCTTCTCTTGCCGAACCAAAGAGCCCGGGATTATTCCTCTCCAAACAGCATGGAGTCCGTGAAAATATCCATGAAATCCGGCTCCTCCGCCAGGTTGACATCTTGAATCGAGCGAGTTTTGGCGAGCAGTTCCTGAAGGCGGATTTTCGAAATCAAACATTGTACGGCTCCTACCCCTGCCGTATTTCCGACCGTTCTCACGCGCTGTGGCGGCACCTCCGGGATCAAACCGAGCAAAATCAGATCGGCCACATCCAGGAAATTCCCGAAAGCCCCGGCAATATAGATGGTTTCGAGTTCGGAAGCAAGAATCCCCGCGCGGCGGAGCATCAGTTCGATGCCGCAACGGATGGCGGCCTTTCCCAATTGAAAACTGCGGATATCTTCCTGCGAAAGATAAACCGGCCGGTTCTCGTCTCGCGTAAGATAATACCGTTTCGCTTGGAGATCGAGGTTCGGATCGACGCAATCGTTGGCAAAACCGCCGCTTCCGGTGATCACTCCCCGTTTGAAGAGCTCAGCCACGATGCGCACCAGACCGGAACCGCAAATTCCCAAGGGCGGCTGATTGGCGACGGTTCGGACCTGAAGCTCCGAACCGTGATAACCGATGTCAGTAACCGCGCCGGGCAGCGCCATCATTCCGCAGGAGAGCCGGCCGCCTTCAAAAGCCGGCCCGGCCGCTGTAGAGCATGCAAATAAATCCCCGTTCCCCGCCAGGACGATTTCACCATTGGTGCCGATATCCAGCAAGAGTTCTTTGCGATGGGGGTCCAATTGGCAAACCAATGCTCCTGCGGAAATATCGGATCCGACATGCCCGCCGATCCCCGGCAGGATAAAAACGGCGCCCTTGGGGTTCATGGCGATTTCCAATTCGGACGGAGTTAGAATCAAAAGGCTCGTAAAGACCGGACGAAACGGCGCCTTTCCCAAGGCGGCAGGGTTGATTCCAACCAGCAGATGGAGCATGCAACTGTTTCCCACACAATTGAGTTGGATAATCTGTTCGGTGCCCAAATGATTGGAGCGAATCAACTGACCGATCAGCTCATTGACAGCGCCAATAATGGAGCGGTGCAATTCTTCCAATCCTGCCGGTTCGGCCGCATGCTGGATGCGGGAAATCACATCCGCGCCATAGCGGGCTTGTGGATTGTAGCATGATGCTTTATTCTCCACCGCACCCGTGCCGAGATTGACCAGGTAAGCGGCGACGGTGGTGGTCCCGATATCGATGGCCGCGCCATACTTTACCTCCGGTTCAACAGCATTGATAGCTCCAATGATCCGGCCGTTAAAAAATTCCAACATCACCGTGGAAGCCGGCGCGGCATTGGCGATGGCTTCAAGGGCGACCCGCTCCGGCGGACAGCTGAGGTTAAGTTGGCGCGCGCACTCTTCCCAATCGGCCGGGGCGGCCAGCGCTTTGCTTTCCCAGAGCGGATTGAGGGCAACCGCTTCACCGGCTCCCTCGGTAAGAATCTGCCCTCCGGACGGTTCGGCGAATTCGATAGCCGCCGGTCCGCGGAGCACGGTTTGACATGCCAACCTGACTCCTCCGGCTAGTTCTGCCGCACTTAAAAGCCGGGTCTCATTCTCAGTGGGCGGGCTCACTTCGCCTTCAACTCTCACGCGGCATTTCCCGCAGGTGCCATTGCCATTGCAGGGAAAGCCGAATTGAGAAGCATAGGAACGGAGCAATTCGCCAACGGTTATTCCTTTTTTGCCCGGAACAACCCGATTTTGGTTTGTCAAATTTACGTTGAACGTTTCCATGGTAATCCTCGTTGATCGGTAGAATGATTGAGCAGCCTCAGATTTCTTCTATCATCCCATATGGCATCATGTCTTCGCAAGAAAATTTCGTGGTAGCGCCGAAAAAAATCTGATTGCGAAATAAATATGGCTGATCGACATATTTTAGCGCCACCCCTATCGTTTTACGATTATTTAGGTGGTTTTCGGTTTCGATGATTTAATCTTCCCGTACAATTTGAAGGACTCATAAAAAGCCCGGAAAATGACACTGAGCTTTGCTCCCGTCGGCCTTCCCTCTTTTCGAGGATAATGGTGAACCCCTATCTCCAGTATCCGATACCCGCCGTTCCGAATCTTGGCTAACAATTCCAGGCTAACAAGGGCGCCGGTTGATTCAATGGCGATCTGTTCGAGAACTTCCTTTTTTAATAGTTTAAAGGCGCAATCGATATCTTTGAATTTCAGATCAAAAAGCAAACGTGCCCAGAGATTCCACCCCCATGCATTTATCTTTCGGATGACCGAATCGACCCGCCGAATACGGTAACCAATCACTGCGTCAAGCGTCGGGTCTTTTTCCATGACATCGATAAAGCCAATCAATTCGCTTAGATTAAATTGCAAGTCACAATCGGAAAAGAAGATCAATCCGTAACGGCAGCTAAGAAAACCGGTTTGTAACGCTCCTCCATAGCCTTGATTCTTGAGATGCTTTTGTAATACAACATGCTGATTCCGCCGCACATAACTGCTTACAACCTCGGAAGTCCTATCCTTGCTGCCGTCATCCACAACGATGATCTCATATTCGCAACCGAGCGGTTCAACCACAGCAAGGGATTTGTCGATTGTCACAGCCACATTCGCCTCTTCGTTGTAGGCTGGGAAAAACAAGCTGATCCCTCTTTGATGAAGTAGCGGTTGGTCTCCTTGCGGCATTGGTCTCACCTTCGTCAATTGGACTCTGGATACTGGCATTCTTAAAAAACCCAGTCTTTCGGGAACCAACGTAAAAATTTTTCAATGTAATCTACAGATATTTCCAGCCCCGAAATTGCCGGATAAAATAACAACCAAGCACCGGCAGCCATGCCGGCCATAATCAAAACAGCTCTCCGTCCGCTGCGATTCATCTTCCACAAGGGTTCAACTGCGAAGGCCGTACTGACATAAAGAAGCGGCAAAACCGGATAATAGTGATAAATGAAGGTCACCCGCTTCACGAGAACCCATGGCAGATATACCGCCAAGAGACAAATGAAACAATAGTGCATCACCGAAAAACGGCGCTGCTCCAACAGGTGGTAAATGATTAGCACTAAAGAACAAAGGCCGGGCAACCAGACCAACGGATTGCCGAGGCTTACAATGATCTCCTTCATTCCCGGACCGGAATATCCGCCGGAATAGAGCCATAATGGCTTAAAATTAAATGGCCAGCCCCACCAGGAAGAAGCGAAGGGATGCGTCGCAGTCAGCCCGGAATGATACTGATACATCCATTTCTGGCTGGCCAATACCTCTCTCACACTATCCCAGCTAAATATCCCCGCCACTTGGGAGCATTTAAGGAACGGGATGTACGATACAAAGTAAATGGCTGGGACAATGAGCAGAAACAGCAGTAAACCGCTGACTATCGTAGGAACCAGATTCTTTTGGAAATACCAAAAATGCTGGAATTCTCCGTTTGAATGTTTACTGCCGAACCACTGTCGGATTTTCAGAAGTATGAAGCAGCTCGATGCACCGGCGAAAGCATAAACACCGGTCCATTTGGTGGCAACGGCTAAAGCAACGGAACAAAAGACCAAAACCAGCGTGGCATAAGGAATTTGAGAAGCGTCCGTTGCTTCTTGTCTCCGAAGATACTGGAATGTGAATATCCACAGCAGCGTCATGAAGAAAACCGAAGTCGTATCGATGCTTGCGTATCGGCTTTCCACAAATGGCATAAAATCAAGACAACCAATCAACATCGTCGTATAGGCCGCGAATCGCGAGGCCAACACCTGGCGCCCCAAGAAAAATAAGGCTACCATCAGAAAGATCCCGGTCAGAGCATGGCTAAAACGCATCCCAAAAGGAGTCATGCCGAACATGAATATTCCTGAAGCAAGCCAATCTTTTCCCAGCGGTGGATGCGTTGTCTCGTAAACGGGGTATCCTTTGATAAACTCATAAGCGGTTCGACCGTGGTAAATCTCGTCAAAATAAGTGCTATTCAAAAAAGTCGGCCTTTCCGCCATGATCGCTTGTTCATCGAAAAGTGGATGCGGCGCGGCAGGAACAAGTTTCCCATCCGTTTCCATTACCAATTGTGGTTGAATTAAGCGGTCATTTCCATCCAAAAAGCCGATTTCATTGATTCTACCGGTCCGCGGCCGCGGAATCAGTTGAATTCTTTCAACGCCGGAGGCAAAGAACCGTTGCCGTTTTAAGACATAATAACCGTCGGTCGCCACGACGGTCGATGGAGTCCATTTGCCGTTGACCCACTGGGCGACCGCGAATTGACCCGTTTCTTCGGCATCATAAATGACTAGCGTCTGGATGTCGACCGGTTTATTGAACCGTACTTCCACCGTTTGGCTGGGTGAATTCAGAGAGACTCCCGTTTGGGGGGTTGCCCATGAACCCAGCCGATAAAAGACGACTCCTCCGTAAGCTAACGCGATTAGCCCAACCAGCAAAAGGTCTTTCTTTCGCAACTGAAATGGGGTAATCTGAATTTTACGAATAAGCGCGGTGCGAAGTTCAGTCATATATTGTTTTAAAAAGAATTTGACGGAGCGATTTTGTTCACCCAATTGCATCTGGAACCGCACGAAAGCGCAGAGGAAGATTCCTAAGTTTACAATCGCCAAAATATAAATTGCTCGGCTATAGCTCGAATTCTGAAATGGCTCCAGTGCATTGCCCATACCGACCTGCAGATTGATAAGCAGTGATAAACTCAAAAATACAGCCCAATAGTAGCTTGGTTTATCCCGATAGTACCCGGCGATTAACCACAATAGAACGACCGGTGCTAATAGTTCACGCGCTTGGAGCCCAGGTGTAAATAAAAACCAGGAAAACAAGCTAATAAACGCGGCTACGATGAGACCCCCCACGGTTTTTCTATGCCACAAATAATAACAGGCATAACTGCTCCCCAAAAGAAATAGAAAGACCATTCCCCCTAAACTCATATTCGTCCAAAAATTCTTCGACTGAATCGTTTCATTTCCGATCAGCATTACAAAGTTTGCCGCTATCATTTTCGAGCTACGCTCTGGTGCTCCATGATAATTAGCGTATTGCATATACCCCGGACTCACTCCGGCGGGCCAGAAGATTAATAAAGACGCTATCAAAAACAACAATCCGACCAAAACGAATCGGATCGCCGAGCGCAATCCGAACCGGCGATGCTGATAAATCAATAATAATGGCAGCAAAAAGCCTACTTCAATTCGAAAATATGACCCGATTCCCCAGAGTACGGCCGCGACCCAAAACTTCTTGATTCGTAAAGTAAGCATGATCAAAGCTGTAAGGAATATAGCGGCTAGTTCCCCCAGATACGCAATTCGGGATTGATCACTTATGGATGAGAAAAAGAAAATTATTACACCGAAAAAAAACAAACCCAATAGAAAATCTTTTTTTCGAATCAGGAGGAAGAATGTCATAGCAATTCCGAATGTAAGACCGAAATTGAGCAATCTAGGCAACCATACCCCATGAGCATTTTCGAGAATAGTAGAAACAGAGAGAATATGGGAAGCCGAAACCGGTCCGATATCCGAGTACGAGTAAGGGATGCGAAAAATCACTGCCACCAGCGTTATCATACCAATGGCTATCCCGCAATGGTTTTGAAAGAATAAACTCCATCGGTTACTTCGAAGCAAGCCAATTTCAGATCTCGTGGGGAGAATTCCCATGAGCAGGACCAGAAAAAGGCCCATCGCCAAGAAGGCCATAAATAATCCTCCAAAGTTAATTCGGAAAGATAAACTCCGCAATAGGAGCCGTGATGATGTTACTGATTCTTGAACCTTTAACAGATAAGAGCGCTTCAATGACATTACTTCCACTGCAACACGCTTATCGATGGCCTTGGAGTCAAACGGCCAAAACCGGTTCAATAGAAAATTAAATCAAAAAATAATAAAAGCTGATGAGTTGGCATAGAGATACCATCAGATGAAACTTTAAACATGGATTTTGTGAACACAAATAACAACGCCCATTTACGAAGTTGAGCCTATGTAGGTAACGGAGAATTTGGCCGAAGGTCTCCCATTTAAAACTCGGTAATCGAAGAGTTATCCTTAAATTTCTCAGCAAATACCGTTAAATTTTTCCCACTCATCCCGCCTATTGAATTTGACGATAACAAAATTAAATATAACTTCGGTGAAATTTTTCCAAATCCTTCAAGCCGGAGGAATAGACTCTGGCATATAAACGTGAATTAAGTTCCGGAAAAAAATATCTTGCTGCTTCAATCTTCAAAAGGATTTAACAATTTCTCGTCAAACTACTTATTTCAGTGCAAAGCTCACCGACAATCACATCCTCAGTTTATTCGGGGGTAATCGATGCTAGTCAATACCAAGCTGCAATATCGTCTATTAGCTCGAAATACTCGTTATTCTTTTATAGACGGTATTACCTTTGCTTTAATGCAAGGAGCGACCGTTCCGTATCTTGGATTGTATATCCTACGTTTCGGAGGCTCCGCAGATCTAGTCAGTTTAATTGCGGCCATTCAGCCGGTCGTGTTATTCATTGGTTCTTTACTAGCCGCCTCATACGTCAACCGTTTTGAAAGAAAAAAAGACGTAGTCATCCCCTATAGCCTGGCAGTCCGTCTCGTTCTACTGCTAATCGCAGCCATTCCCTTATTGCCGGGTTCGTGGTACCCTTGGGCGCTTTTCGTCTTCTGGGGACTCATGTACGTTCCTTGGGCTTTTTCGGGTCTCTCCTGGTCATTAATGATTAGTAACATCGTTCCGGATTCGCAACGCGGCAGTTTTTTTGGTACCCGCAATGCGATTACGGGTTTCTCCACTTTAGTGGGGACTTTTCTGACTGGATTGGTTTTAGCCCGAATGCCATTTCTCCCCGCCTTTACGATGATTTTCGTTCTTTCTTTCATCAGCACAATGATTTCCCAATATTTTCTCACCCTTCATATGGAACCGGTAGTGGCAGGACCCAATGAGCCCAAAAGAACTATCAAACCCGGAAAAACCAGCCTAAATCTACGTGATAATCTCCTAACCTTCCAACATCCGCTTTATGGCCGGATATTTGCCTTAAGCTGCGTGGCACTCTTTGTCTTTCACATCGGCTACTCCATGGCTATCCCTCTTTATATGCTTCGACAAGTGAAACAATTAGGGTTTGATAACACCCTGGTCGCTCTAATTACCACCGTACAAAGCCTCACCGCCTTGGTCGGCTCCTATATTGGCGGGCGCAGTTCTGATCGCTGGGGATATCGTTATGTCTTCCTTTACAGTACCTTACTTTCAATTATTCCCCCGCTCATCTGGGCAGTTACAAATCAGCTTCCCTGGCTGATTCTGGCGTCGTTGATCAATGGCTTGGCTGGAAACGCCTATATGATTTGTTTTCTTTATATGGTTTTGGCCCACTCGCCTTATGAAAACCGCTCGCGCTTTGTCGCGGTGAATACAGCGATTGGCAATCTAGCCGGCACGATCGGACCTTTACTTGGCATGTTTTTAATTAAGGCTCCAGCCATCAACATTCAAGGCGCGCTAATCATTGCGGCAGTCTTTATGTTGAGCGGTTCTCTGTATGCATTCCGCGTCGCGAAAGATGGAAATTTTTAAAGCTGAAGTATCGTTACCTTACTTCCACTCAATAGTCGTTGTTGTGGTCAATGCCTAATGGATTAAAAAGGAAATCCGTTCGATCATTTCCCGCAGCTCGATAGGGTTGTTCCGGGAGACCGGAATGGTTTTACCCTGTGTAGTTAAAAGTCGATCGGGCAATCCGCCGTATTCAATACTGACAATTTCCGGATTGGTTTGGCGTAACATTGCGGCGAAGAGTTGATAATCGACCTCATCAAGCGCGGTATGGGTATCGATGATTCCTTCCGTACGCTGCCACACGCCGGACAAATGAATTTCCCGTACCCGTTCAAGCGGCATCTTCTCCAAAAGCTCATACAAATCAGTCTTCGTACTCCAAGCAGTACACCTCGCATGGGCGATATCCAATAGAAAATCACAATGTTCACTTGCACAGATTTCCGAGATAAACCAAGGTTCGGAGGCGATTCGGTAATGTTGGCCCCAGTGATAATATGGAAAATTTTCAATAACTAGCGGAATTCGGAGGCATGCCTTCACTTCCCGGATTACCTTGCGATAGTGCTCCCGCAGGTGCTCTGCGATGGAAAAATCAAGTTGATGCTGGTAATCTGAGAGTTCCGGAAAATAATCGACTTTAGCTTCCAAATGCGTTGAGAGATACGTGGAGCAACCTTCTTTGAGTGCCCGCAGCACTGCGGGCTCATTAAACCGGAGTTTTGGGTCAGGGTGGCCCAAGGCGATAATGCCTACCTGCGCTAAATGCGGCAGAAGAGGTCGAAATTGCTTGCCGTGCTCAAATTGCCGCCAGGATCCTGGGAACGGTTCGGTGGGAACTTTAATCATATCCACTGGAAGCTCTGGATCTGACTGAATAAGCGATATCAAGGCATCAGAGTAATTTACCGCGAGTTTCATTTCTTTACCTCGTACTATTCATTTTACATACTTTTTGATCTTACATACTTTTTGATCTTACATACTTTTTGATCTTACCTCAAAACTTCTAAAAATTAAAGGGTAACCCGGCATATCTTCAATGGGATCAATAGAGCGGATCTTATCTGTTTGACAATTGCATAAATTAACCTGTTGTGCTAGATGAAGTTAACCAAAGACAAGATGTTTGATCTTTGAAAACTGCATACTATGTCCGATAAGCATATTGATGAAATAGCA